>JBGUGY010000045.1:0-9820 GCA_045111775.1 Bacteroidaceae bacterium
AAACTCACCAAGAAACTTCTTACCGCACAGAAATAAAGTTTTGTAAGAGAGATTTTTTACGAGAAGATTTTACGGATAGAATTAGAAATTAAAAGATTGTTTATATGAAGAAAACACTGCAGCAAATACTGTTGCAAGCCCTTTTTATACTTGTAACCATAGCATCGGCTACAGCTCAGAATGTTATTACCGGTCGTGTTACCGACGCCGTGTCGGGCGACCCGCTCATTGGAGCATACGTTATTGTAAAGACCGACAAGGAAGCCGAGGGCGCATCTACCGACCTTGAAGGCAAGTTCACACTGTCTACAAAAAAAGAGTTTCCCCTTGCGCTGCACATCGAGTTTGTGGGCTATCGAGGCATTGACGTAGATGTGTACGACAACTCGGATGCCATCGAAATTCAGCTTCAGGAAAACTATCGCTTCATCGACGAGGTTGTGGTTGTTGGCTACGGTCAGCAGAAGAAAGGCGACCTTACGGGAGCCGTATCTTCGGTAAAGCTGGGACAGATGAAGAGCATCACCGCATCGTCGTTCAACTCGGCTTTGGCAGGAAGCGTTGCCGGCGTTCAGGTTACTCCAACATCGGGTGCACCGGGCGGAGGAGTAAGCATCAGAGTGCGCGGAAGCAGTTCGGTGCAAGGTGGAAACGAGCCGCTCTATGTAATCGACGGATTTCCTGTTTATGGCGAGACATTCTCGCAGCTTAATCCCGGCGACATCGAGTCTATAAATATTCTGAAAGATGCCTCGGCTACGGCAATCTACGGCTCGCGAGGTGCAAACGGCGTTGTTATCGTTACGACGAAGAACGGCAGTTTTAAACAGAAGACACAGGTCGTTTATGACGGAAGCATCGGCGTGCAGAGCCTTCGCAAGAAGATTGACGTGCTTAATGCGCGCGAGTTTGCACAGCTCCGCAACGATGCGCTCTATGATACCAACCCGTCGCTGGGCAAGTATCAGTATCTTTCTCAAAGCGAGATTGATGCGTTGGGCGAGGGTACAGACTGGCAGGATGCCGCTTTCCGCTCGGCTCGTGTAACAAGCCATCAGTTAACCGTTTCGGGCGGCGGAAGCAACGTGCGCTACAGCATCTCGGGAAGTTATTTCGACCAAGACGGTATTATCCGCAACACAGGCTTTTCGCGCTTCACCACACGCGCCAATCTCGACATCAAACTAAACAACAAACTCCGTCTCGGACTCAGTCTTAACGGCAACAAGACCGATACCGACAATGCGCCTTCGGGCATCATCTCGTCGCTTTTGCTTATGCCGCCAACAGCCACAATCTACGAGGCCGACGGCAGTTACACGCTTCGTAATCCGTTCGAGAATGTCTTTGCCAATCCTATTGCTTCGATAAACGAGCGCATAGACAAGACTCGCCGCTACTATGTTCTGGCAAATGCCTTTGCCGAGTGGGAGATTATAAAGAACCTCAGACTGAAGATTGCTTTCGGAGCAAATATATCTAATTCGAAGAACAAGACGTACATCCCGTCGTACATCTACGACGGTGCATCGAGCAACGGCTCGGCATCAATCAGTTCGGCAGATGCCTATTCGTGGCTGAACGAGAATACGCTGACATACGATTTGAAGGTTAAGCGACACCATTCGTTCAACTTCCTTCTGGGCTATACGCAGCAGGAGAACATCGACGAATCGTTTGGGGCAGGAAGCAACGACTATGTCACCGACGACCTCTTGTACAACAATCTTGCAAGCGGTTCGGTAATAACCACACCATCGTCGTCGGCTTCGAAGCACGCGCTTATCTCTTATCTCGGTCGTGTAAACTATAATTTCCGAGAGCGTTACTACTTGTCTGCCAGCCTCAGAACCGACGGCTCGTCGCGATTCGGCTCGGATAAGAAGTGGGGTGTGTTTCCATCGGTAGGAGCATCGTGGAACGTGGCAAACGAGAAATTCTTCAAACCATACACAAAGATTGTCAGCGACCTGAAGGCGCGTATCAGCTACGGTGTCACGGGTAATCAGGAGATTGGAAACTATCAGTCGCTCTCAACACTTTCGAGCTCGCGCTATCTGTTTAACGACGAGACTGCCATCGGCTTCAGACCCGACCGCATCTCGAATGCCGAACTGGGCTGGGAGACAACTCATCAGTACGATGCCGGAATTGATGCCGGACTGTTTGGCGGCAGACTGAACATCAGTCTTGACTATTATTACAAAAAGACCGAAGACCTTCTGCTCGATGTGGCAATTCCTTGGACATCGGGATATTCAAGCTCTTTGCAGAACTACGGTTCGGTATCTAACAAGGGCTTTGAGTTTACGGTAAGCAGCAAGAACTTTACAGGAAAGAAGTTCAGCTGGGACACTCAGTTCAACATCTCGTTCAACCGCAATAAGGTTCTCGAACTTGGCGGCGGAGTTGATTCTTACATCACTTCGAATATGTCTTATGCCTACATCGTTAAGGTTGGCGAGCCTCTCGGACTGTTCTACGGAGCAGTTGTCGACGGCGTTCTTCAGGAAGGCGAGGTTGAGACAAAGGGAAAATACACAGGACAGGGCACGCCAAAGCCGGGCGACCTTTTATATAAGGATATCGACGGCGACGGAACATTCGTCAGCGCATCAGACCGAACAATCATCGGAAAGGCACAGCCCGATTTTCTGTTCTCTCTTACAAACAACTTTACTTACGCCAACTTCGACCTCAGCATCTTCCTTCACGGCGTTGTCGGAAATGAGTTGCACAACGGCACAAAGCAGTCGCTCGAACTCTTCAGCGGTCAGCAGAATGCCGACGGAACAGCCCGCAACCGCTGGACGGAGACGAACGCAAGCAACAGCGTTCCGAGAGCAAAACTCGACCCTGCGCCAGTTGTCTCTAATCGCTTTATCGAAGACGGAACGTTTGTCCGCATAAAGAACATAACGCTTGGCTATACCTTCGGAAAGAGCATCACCAGTCTGCTTGGCATAAGCAGCCTTCGCGTGTACGCATCGGCAACCAATCCGGTTACATGGACATCGTATTCGGGCTTCGACCCCGAGGTTACGTCGGGCAACAACACAGCCCAGCAGGGATACGACTCGGGAATCTATCCGGTAGCAAAATCGTATAACTTTGGCGTAAACATCAAGTTCTAAAATCCTAAAAAGAAATTTATATGAAGATATACAAGATACTAAACAATACGGCTGCTGTTGTGGCTGCTCTTGCTATGGCATCGTGCGCCGAGCTCGAAGAGAAGCCCGAATCGAGCATGGTGAGCCAGCAGTTCTACAACACCGAGGCTGATGCCGTGGCTGCCGTGAATGCGGTGTATGCCGACCTCAATCCGGCAGGACAGAGCATCTACAACGGTCTGTTTCAGATTGGCGTTGAGATGGCTACCGACGATTATATGGCTGGCCCTCGTGCCCGAAATGCCCATGTGCGTGCCATCTCGTCGCTCATTCACGACCCATCGAACGACCGTATGCAGGAGATGTGGCGACAGAGTTACGCGCTGATAAAAGATGCCAATGCCGCCATCGACCATATTGCCGAGATTCCGGCTGCCAACATAAGCGAGGAGAAGAGGCAGCGCACCATCAACGAGGCTAAGTTCCTCCGCGCGCTAAACTACTTCAATCTTGTGCGATGGTTTGGCGATGTGCCTTTGGTGCTTCACGAAATCTCTACTCTCGATGCCGGACATCTCAACGTAGTTCAGTCAACCGAAGCAGAAGTCTACGCTCAGATTGAGCAGGACTTGAAGGATGCCGAGAATCTTCCGTCATCATATCCGGCTTCCGACCTTGGAAGGGCAACGTCGGGTGCGGCAAAGACTGTTCTGTCAAAGGTCTATCTCACTCAGAAAAAGTGGGAGCAGGCTGCGCAGAAGGCTAAGGAAGTCATCGACGAGGGCAACTATCGCCTGTTCGACGATTATGCCGATGTATTCAACGTTGACAAGGAGAACACCGTAGAGCACATTTTCTCGATACAGTTCAAGGGAAACGCCAACTTCCGCGGAAACTCGCTTGCAAGCCGCTCTGCTCCATACGAGCCCGAGGGCGTTAATGGCGACTATGCCGATGAACTGAATGTTGCCGGCGGATTGTTTCAGAGTTATCGTCCCGAGGACCGCCGCCTTGAGGTGAATTTCATTACTCAGATGGTTAGCCCTGTAAACGGCAAGCTGTATGTCCTGAGCGAGCCTCATTTCTACATGTACTACGACCACAGCGTTGTTGGGGCACAGGGACAGTCGTCAATCAACCTGCCGCTTATCCGCTATGCCGAGGTGTTGCTGATTTATGCCGAGGCTCTGAATGAGATTGAAGGTCCTTCGGCTGTTGCATACGATGCGGTTGACCAAGTGCGCCGCCGCGCTGGCATTCCGGCATTGGCAGAGATTGAGCCGAGCCTGAGTCAGGAGGCGTTCCGCGACTCGGTTTTCGAGGAGCGCAGAAAGGAGTTTGTGTATCAGTATCACCGTTGGTTCGACTTGGTGAGAAGGGGTGCCGACTATTACATCAAAACGCTTACCGCCGCAGGAAAGCCTAACGCCGCGCCTCGTCACTTGCATTTCCCAATTCCGCAGCGCGAGATAGACTTGAACCCAAATCTGAAGCAGAATCCAGATTGGGTGAACTATTAATCAATTCATAATTCACAATTGACAGTTGACAATTCATAATTAAGAATTCAAAATTCATAATTATTATTTCAGAAATTTATCAACCGACATAAAAAACTTAGAACATGAACACGGCAAGAAACATCGCTTTGGCATCGCTCGGAATGTTGAGCGCGAGCCATACAGCAGCACAGAAGGACAATCGTCCAAACATCATATTCATCATGGTCGACGACCTCGGATTTTCTGACCTTGGTTGCTACGGAGCATCGGATATTCAGACTCCTAACCTCGACAGACTTGCGAGCGAGGGTGTCCGCTTCCGTCAGTTTTATAACAATTCGATAAGTGCGCCAACGCGTGCGTCGCTCATCACTGGTCAGTTTCAGCATAATGCCGGAATGGGCTTCTTTGAGCGCGATTTGGGCGACCCTCATTACGGCGACCATTTGCGCAGCGACGTGGCAACCTTTGGCGAGGTTCTTCACAATGCCGGCTACACAACATTGCTTTCGGGCAAGTGGCATGTTGGAGCGCACGAAGGTCAGCGTCCGTGGGAGCGCGGTTTCGACCATTTCTTCGGATTCCTTGGCGGTGCGAGCCTTTATTATGCTCCTCCGCAGGGCGCGAGAACCGACAAGAACGAGCGCAGCAGAGGCTTCCGCGAAGTCAAGCTCTTCAAGGACGGGCAGCCTTACAAACTTGAGCAGGGCAAGTATCTCACTCAGGAAATAGGCAATCATGCCGTAGAGTTCATTGGCGATGCTGCCAAGAGCGACAATCCGTTCTTCCTCTATCTGGCGTTCAATGCTCCTCATTGGCCACTTCAGGCTTTGCCAGAGGATATCGCAAAGTACAAGGGCGTTTACGACGGCGGATGGGATTCGCTCCGCACGTTGCGCTACGAGAATGCCAAGAAGATTGGCGTTGTTAGTGCCAATCAGGAACTAACAAAGCACGACGACCTTGTGAATCCGTGGAATAAACTGTCTGTCATCGAAAAGGCATTCTGGGCAAAGCGTCAGGAAGTATATGCGGCGATGGTCGATAGGGTAGACCAAGAAATCGGTCGTGTGCTTGCAAAACTAAAGGAGGTTGGTCGCGACCAGAACACAATCATCTTCTTTATTTCAGACAATGGAGCGCAGGGCGGCGCAGAACGCGGTCTGGGCGGTCAGATAGCAACTGGCGAGGTTGGAACTCCGGGTTCTTATCATACACAGAACAGTAACTGGTCGCAGGCGGGCGATTCGCCATTCCGCAACTACAAGTCAACACCTTACGAGGGCGGAATATCTGCACCGTTCATTGCTTGGTATCCTTCGCAGATTAAGGGCGGCAGAATTGTCGACGGCGTTGGTCACATCATCGACGTAGCCCCAACATTCTACGAACTTGCAAAGGCAAAATATCCGAAGAAGCAGAACGGAAACGCTATTCTTCCGCTGGCAGGAAAGAGCCTTGTGCCTGTTCTTACCGGAAAGGCTGATGTCGTAAACCGCGGTGCGCCTCTCTTTTGGGAGTGGGCTGGCAATCAGGCGGTGCGCGAAGGCAAGTGGAAGTATGTTCATGCCGACCCTAAGCTTGGCGACGAACTCTACGACATAGAGAACGACCGCGCCGAGAACTATAACGTGGCTGCCGAGCATCCCGAAATTGTGGCATCGCTCAAAAAGAAGTTCGAAGACTGGGCAAAGAAGAACAACGTAAAGAACCCTTATCCTTCGGAGTGGCCGCACTTCAGATGGTAATCCCCCCAAAAATAGATAATTGATAATGATAAATACGATAGCCCCATTCAGCAAACCGCTCTATGTAATGTTGAAACCTGCTGGCAGCCTCTGCAACCTCGCCTGCAAATATTGTTACTATCTCGAAAAGCAGAAGCTTTATCCGCTCGACAAGTCTAAGGTCATTTCCGACGAGTTGCTCGAAGAATTTATTCGGCAGTACATCGAGGCTCAGACAATGCCGCAGGTTCTCTTTACATGGCATGGAGGCGAAACGCTCATGCGTCCCGTCTCGTTCTACAAGCGCGCCCTCGAACTTCAGCAGCGATATGCCAACGGACGGCGCATCGAAAACTGCATTCAGACAAACGGCACTCTTCTTACCGACGAGTGGTGCGAGTTCTTCCGCCAGAATAACTTCTTGGTCGGGGTGTCGATAGACGGTACGCAAGAGTTTCACGACGAATATCGTCGCACGCGCTCCGGAAAACCTTCGTGGCACGAGGTGATGAAAGGCATCCGCCTTTTGCAGAAGCACGGAGTGGAGTGGAACGCTCTGGCGGTGGTAAACGATTTTAATGCCGACTATCCTAAGGAGTTCTATCACTTCTTCAGGGATTTGGGCTGCCGATACATTCAGTTTACGCCCGTGGTCGAACGCATCGTAAAACGTGCCGACGGACTTACGCTTGCTCCCGGAATGCAGGAGGGTGGCGAGGTAACAGATTTCTCCGTCACGCCCGAGCAGTGGGGCAATTTTCTGTGTACGCTCTATGACGAATGGGTTAAGCAGGATGTTGGCGAGATTTTCATACAGTTGTTCGATGCAACTTTGGCAAACTGGGCAGGTGTGCCTCCTGGTGTTTGCTCAATGTCAGGCGAATGTGGTCATGCCGCCGTGATGGAGTTTAACGGCGATGTCTATTCGTGCGACCACTTTGTCTATCCCGAATATCGCTTGGGCAACATACGCCAGCAAACGCTCACGGGCTTGATGTACAGCGACCGTCAGCGCGCCTTCGGAAAGCTGAAGACCGGAACTCTTACGCGCCAATGCCGCGAGTGCCGATTTCTGTTTGCCTGTCATGGCGAGTGCCCAAAGAATCGTTTTGTGCGAGATGTCTACGGCGAGCCGGGGCACAACTATCTCTGTGCCGGCTACCGCAAGTTCTTCGAGCATGTTGCGGCCGACATGGATTTCATGAAGGCGGAACTCGATGCACAGCGACCACCGTCAAACATAATGTTGAAAAATCGATAAAAACAAAAGTGAGACAAATCTCAGTTTTAACTGTTGAACAGTTCTCTATGCGCCTTGGCTGTCGGTAGACATTCAAGGCGTTTTTTTATGTTCGATATAGCATCGTTTTTCTTGAAAATCCTTACTTTTGCCAAGAATTTGTAAATAGAGTATCTGATATGACGAAGAAAATAGTGTTCGTTTCCGCCTTGGTGTTGATTGCTGCATGCGTTTATTTCTGTAAATCGTGTGGTGGAAACAGACTGAACGGGAAAGAATTCGATTGTTACGATGAAGGCTTGAGAACTCTGATTATGTTTGAGTCAGATTCGACTGTTGTTTGCTGTTATAGTTCGTTCGATTTTGTTGCAAGTATATCTGACAAAGTTTACGGACATTATGAGTACAAACATCCGTACGTTTTCATAACTTGGGACAGCGTTTCTCATAAAAAATCAAGAATATACAGATATTCCACATAATCCAGACTCTATTGTAATAAACGAATCTTTAGATACGCTTCGCTGTTATTACAAAGTTTTTTTCGGAAACGAATCTATGGTTATGTCAAAGCCATCATTCTTTAAGATGAATGAAAATCGTGCGTGGATTCGTGTTTTATTGGCAAAATGGGCAATGTTGCAGATTGGTACTATTGTTCTTTGCGTAAGATATTTCTTCCAAATTCTGCTCTTTTACATTGTGTTGTATCTTGTTGTAAGATTTTACCGAAAAAGGAAACGAACTAAATAGTTGTCGCTCAGCGACAAGAGGTAATGCGTAAAAACGGTGTTTGTGCGTTGCGGATTTTTTCAGCGGTGGGAATTGCAAATTCCCGATTTTTCTCTCTGCCAAATTACAAATTCGGCAGAACGGGGTTTTAAGTTTACATCAAAAAAAATGCCAAACAATTTCCGATTAATATAATCCCCGTTTGCAAACAAGATGTGAAATTTGTAAATTTGCGACAGAAAATAATAAAAATTATGCAAACCAAGATAATAAAAACCGCCGTGTTGCTTCTTGTTGCAATAGCGTGCATTGCGGGCTGCCGGAAATGCTCCGAAATAGAAGACCGTCCGCTGACATATTTGGACTCTTTGCCTGTCTTGACAGAAACGGCGCAGATTTTGGACGCGGTAAGCAGCCGTCATGAAAAAATCTATCTTATTGAAAACTACCGTTTTGAAAAGGCGAAAACTTTCAAAAACCCGTCAACGCTCAGTCTTGTGGAAGGCGAGTTTGTCTATTACGGCATCACTGAGCAAATCAACGACGATATGCACCATACTTTCACAAAGTACGGACGGCTGTTTTTTAGCGAAAACATTGAACTTCTCGGCTTTTACAACTCCCGCGTGCGGGGCTTTCCGAGCAAAAAAGACATGCGTGCTGTTTCTACCCGTACTCACAAAAAAGATGAGGTTGACTGGTTTGTAAGTCCGGACGCCAAATTTACCTTTGTGGCAAAACTCGGCGCAAACAAAGCCGAACTCACCGGTTACAACGGCGAAAGGGTGATTGTGTCAGGCGGCGACAGAGAGACTCTTGCCGAGGCATCGATGGCTCATCTCTGGTGGTTTAATATGAAGTACGTCCTCATATTAATCGTCGTTGTGATTGTTTGCATAATCGGAGTTATCTGGACAAGCGATTAATAATCTTAAAAAAACTATAAGAACCATGAAAAAACTGTTATTGATTTCAGCGTTTTCGGCGGCGGTTTTCAGCGGCGTTGACGCGCAGACTCTCGACGGACAATGGACTGACGGAATCGTTACTTATTACGCCAAAAAAAACGTCAGCGATTATCTTTTTGACGGCTTTTTGGGTGAAGACCGCAGTTTTACAATTTCAAAAACCGCTCAAAACAAGTTCGTCATAAAAAAAGAAAGCGAAGAGGAATACTATTCTCTCGGCAAAAACGGCAGCACAGTACTGGATTTTTTTCTCAGCCAAATTCTTGCGTCCCTTCGGTAGTAAGCGAACTGAGTTCGAGCGGTAAATTCGGCTGAACGGTGGGGGCTTTGGTAGCGACAGTTAATCCTTCGGGATGCCTTCGGGTTTCGTTCGACTTAACTATGTTTGTTATGGAGTACTCCTTTAGAGTAAATCCCAGTTTTTTTCAAAGCCAAATTCGACTTAACCACGGGGTGGCAAACGCCAGAAAACGATAACAAAACAAAAAGGCTCTCTTCCGAAAAAGAAAGCCTTTATTTATATGTGTAGAGAACTGTA
>JBGUGY010000046.1:0-4579 GCA_045111775.1 Bacteroidaceae bacterium
GCCGTCGTACTCGTTGTTGCTTAGTATCGGACCTTTGCAGAAGAGTTTCCAACGCTCGTCGCTGCCTATGCGCTCGGTTGTTCCGTCGGAATACTCGACAATGAGCATGAGACGCATCTTAGGATATCCGAAGTTGGTTATCTTGTAAGGCTTGTAGTTCTGGCGCATGGTGTAGAAGCGGCCGTTGCCGAGCGTTACGCCGATGGCGTTGCTCTGCTTAAGCAATCCAGTAACATCGTATGAGTTGTACAGAACCGTGCGGCGATAGTCTGTCGGCATAGGGTTGAGAACGCGGTCGCCCACCTTCTGTCCGTTGATGAATGCCTCGTACATGCCCAGACCGCAGATGTGCAGCGTTGCCTGCTTCATCGTCTTGCCCTCCTTCAGCTTGAATTCCTTGCGGAGATAGCGCGCTGCCAGACGACTCCACTGAGTCTCGCTTTCCCAGCCCATGGCGCGGTCTAAGCCAATCCAGCGCGATGTCCAGTCGTTCTCGGAGAGCAAGCCCATGCTCCACATCGAAGGCGCGCTCCACTGCGTGTTGCCCTTGGTAGTGTAGACGCGCACCTTCCAGTAGCATCGCTGATTGCTTTTCAGCGGCGCGCCCTTGTAGCCCACGAGCACAGATGAGTCGCTCTCTACCTTGCCCGACGACCAGATGTCGCCCTCGTCCTTGGCAAGTTTCTCGGCAGATGATGCCACGATAATCTCGTAGGCAGTCTGCCTTACGTCGTTAAGCGTTGAGCCTATAACCCAACTCAGACGCGGACGGCGGGCGTCGATGCCCATCGGACTGCTCATCTGCTCGACCTTAAGACTGCCGACCCATAGCGACGGGCTCTTTGGCTTTGCCACGGCGAGGTGCGCAGTAGCGAGGACGATGAGTAAAAGTATAGTTAATCTTTTCATTTTCTTATTGATAACTTAGTTTCTTCAGTAGGAATCAAGGAATCTGAGTCCAGTCTTTCTTGATGTAGTCGGCTGCCGAGTCGATGGCAATGAGCACTTGGTCGTTGCCGCTGCAATATCCGCTGTCGTGCTGGAAAGCCACAACCTTGCTGTCGAACTCGCCGATGTATGTAAGTTGACCGTTCTTTGTGTTGTACCACCATACGTTCTTCTTGCTTCCGCTAATTTTCGAAAGGTCAATTTGCATTGGTCTTCCGGTGTAGTTGTAAACAAGCAGATAGTCGTTGCCTCGGGTTGCGATGGCACGGTCGTAACGCTCGCCGTTAGCGCCTGCAATGACGCTCTGGTCTGGCACGCGCTCAAAGAATGGGAAGGCAAGCATCAGCTTCTTCAGATGAATCATCTGCGAGAATCCCGGGTCTTTCATCGCCTCGTACCAAGGCTTAACCGAGCCGTCGGCTCCGTAGCTTCCTATCACGCCCGGCTTTATCATCTGCATTATGTTGTTGTGACCGTATGTGTGACCGAACGAGCCGGCAAAGACGCTCCAGTAAGCATAGCGGCGCACGTCGTAGTCCATCCACAGCGTCTCCTTAGGGTTGTGCAGTCCCTGCGGAATGAACTCGTAGATTGGCTCGGCATCGAGCACAGGCTTCATAGGCTCGGTTGCCAGACTGCGCTCAACAAAACGCCAGTTGTCCTCCTCGGTGTTCTCCTCGATAGGATAGTCGCCGTCGCCGTTGCGCTGACCGTATCGGCGGTGTCCGCTCTGGAACATATTGAAATCCAGCCACTTCTCGCTATTAAAGAACATCGCGCTCGTTGTTCTGCCGCGTGGATGGAAGGTCATCAGATGCTTCTTGTCTATTGCCTTGATGCTGTTGGCAAGTGTCTTGAACACCTCTGGCTTCTTGTCGCCACGGATGTCGCCGCCGATAACCCAGATTATGTTTGGATAGTCCTTGTATCTCTCGGCAAGGAATTTTCCATATGCTTTTGCCTCAGCTACGCCGAAGTTTCCATTCTCAACCTGCGAACCCCAGATACACACCATGGCTATGTAGATGCCGTATCTCTCGGCAGTCTTGATGATGTAGTCCATGTGATCCCAGTAGCCGTAGATGCCGGGACGGTTTATGTTCTTAAAGTCGAATCCGAAAGGGAAAGACGACTGTCCGTACACGTTGAATGTTGGGCAGGCATTCGTTGTCTGAACCTGAACAACGTTGTATCCGGCCTTGGCGCAGTTTGCCAAGTAGTATTGAGCCTCATCGCGGTCGAGACGCTCGGGAAGAAGCCATCCCGTCTCGCCCAGCCAGAAGAAAGGCTTGTCGCCGTTCTGAAGATAGCGGTGGTTGTCGCTAACGCGCAAGTCGCCGTTCTTCCATGGAATTTCGTTTTTCGAAGATGCTGCGCTTGCAGTCATTCCCATCATCAGCAGGGCAGCGCAGAGCATTTGCTTAAGTTTAGAATTCATTCTTTTTTATTTTTTACCTATAATTACATATTTCATTCCTTTTTTCGTGCCGAGGTCGTAAAGATAAGTGTTCTTTATTCTTGTCGGCTTCAACTCAAAGTTGTCTTTCATGCCCAATCCTTCGGGAACTTCGAACAGCGCGTTAGGATTATTTCCGCGAGCCGCCTTCAGTCCGCTGCCCGACAGCTTGCTGAGCGAGCGCAGACGGCAGTTTCCGCCAAGTGTAGATGTTATCTCGAGTCGGCTTATTTTCCCGTTCTTCCAGCTCATGTCGATGACGAAGCCGCCGCGAGCCTTCAGTCCCTTCACCTCGCCGTCCTTCCAAACCGAAGGCAGGGCTGGCAAAAGATAGATGAAGCCGTCGTAGCTCTGCATCAGCATCTCGGCAATTCCGGCGGTGCAGCCAAAGTTACCGTCAATCTGGAACGGCGGATGAGCATCGAACATATTCGGATAAGTTCCGCCCTTCTTAGGCTCGTTGCGCACAAGCGTGAGCTGGTTCTCTATTAGCTTGTAGGCATGGTCGCCGTCGAGCAGTCGTGCCCAGAAGCACACGCGCCAGCCCATTGCCCAGCCTGTTGATATGTCGCCGCGGTGAATGAGCGTTGTGCGCGCAGCATCGAACAGTTTGGGAGTGCGGTAAGGCGATATCTGATAACTTGGGAACAATCCGTACAAGTGCGATATGTGGCGGTGATTGTCCGAAGGGTCGTCCCAGTCGTACATCCACTCCTGAAGTTGTCCCCACTTGCCAATCTGCATCGGCGCCATCTTCTTCTTCAGCCCCGCAAGTTCCGATGCAAAATCGGCATCACAGTTAAGAATCTTGGATGCGGCAATGATGGTGTTCCACAGTTCGCATACAAGCTGATTGTCCATAGTGCAGCCCGATGCGATTGTGTACTTCTTGTTGCTGCCCATGTGAGTGTTCTCTGGCGAGTTACTTGGCGCAACCACAAGATATTTGGTGTTAGGGTCTACGACCATCGTCTCGGCAAAGAACTGAGCCGCGCCCTTCATTATCGGATAGTATCTAGCCAGAAAATCCTTGTCGCCGGTGTACAGATAGTGCTGCCACAGATGCGAGCTGAGCCATGCCGCGCCGCTCATCCACATTCCCGAAGGCGAATTGTCTATCGCTCCGGTAACGCGCCAGATGTCGGTGTTGTGATGCAGCACCCAGCTTCCCGGCCTTTTGCAGCCGTACATTATCTTTGCCGTTTCCTGACCGGTTTCGTAAACCTCCTCGATTAGTTTGAAGAGCGGCTGGTTAAGGTGTGTAAGTTGAGTAACCTCAGACGGCCAGTAGTTCATCTCGAGATTGATGTTGCAGGTGTACTTGCTGTCCCACGACGGGAACAGTTTGTCGCACCAGATGCCTTGCAGATTGGCTGGCTGACCGCCCGGCTGCGAGCAGCTGATGAGCAGGTAGCGGCCAAACTTGTAGTATGTTGCCACCAGATGCGAATCGTGTGTCTGCTTGAAGTTGGCAATGCGCTCGTCTGTCGGAACATTCTTATATTTGTTCTCACCCAGATTGAGGTCTGATGTGCTTATCTGCTTATTGTAGAAGTCGAAGTGGCTCTGCTTCATCTTCCCAAACATCTGGCTTGCCGATGTGTTGGCATACTTCTTCTCAGCCTCCTTCAGAAAGCTGAGGCATCTCTCGGCAGCATTGCCGTCGATGCTCTTGTAGTTTTTGAAGTTTGTGCCTATCGAAACCACCAGAACAACATCGTTTGCGTTCTCGACCGACAGCACGCCGTCGCGAGCCGTAACGCGTCCGCCATCGGCATAGGCCTTGGCTATGCCCTGAAACTGAACCTTTCCCTTCAGACCTTCGTGCCAACTCGAAACGCCGCTCATGGCAATGCCCGATTCGGTACAGAACTTGTTTACGTCCTGATGCGGAGTTGTGAATATAGCCTGAAACGTGATGCTCTGCTTCTTGTCAGCAGAGATGTGCATAACAACGAGGTCGTCGGTAAACGATGTGAGCGTTTCGCGACGATAGTTTGTGCCGTTACACTTGTAGGTAACGAGCGTGCGGGCCGAGTCGAGGCTCAGTTCGCGATAGTAGTCTGTGTAGTTGCTTTGGTTGCTGAAACTGATGTGAAGGTCGCCGAACGACTGGTATGGCATTCCCTGATTTGTGGCCGACTTTACATGAGCCGTGGCTGCCTTCTGCGCCTC
>JBGUGY010000047.1:0-8558 GCA_045111775.1 Bacteroidaceae bacterium
TTCAGAGTGCTTGTCGTAGGTTGGTGGCTTTTTCCGCAGGTCGTTCCGACCTACGGTTACTAAGCGGAGACGCTTTCAGCGTCTGTAGCATACAGAAAATCAATTCTATGATGTCTTACAAAAGCAACAAAACTATGCGTTGTACAAGTAAGAAATGTATAATTTATCCCGAATTCACGTAAGAAATAGATTACAGGCTAGCCGCCGAACAGTTGAATTAGGTGGAATGAAGTAAGTCGATAGTAAGGGGATAGCAAGGGGATAGTAAGGGGATAGTAAGGGGATAGCAAGGGGGAAGGTTCGAGGGGAATCCACATTGTCCCGCCAATTCAGACGGTGAGGATTTATAATGGTAGAAAAAGTGGAGTATTTTGTCTTTTGGTATATACAAAATAGTGCCAAGGTATATGCAGGGTATATGGAAGATATATGGAAGGTATATGGAAGATATATGTTGGGTATATGTAGAGTATATGTTCGGTATATGTTGGATATATGTTCGGTATATGTTCGGTATATGTTCCATATATGGAAGGTATAGGAAGATTATACGTAGAATAGGTGATGGTTATGTTAAAATTTAACTCTTTGTCGCCTTACGACAATAGGAGTTACAAACTCACGAACGCTGATGCAACCAAATTCGGCAGAACCAAGGGAAGGCAACGCTGCAGAATTCTTGCGTCCCCTTGGTAGCAAGCGAACAAAGTTCGAACACAGAAATTCGGCAGAACTTATGAAAGAAAAGCGAAAACAATCGCACTCTTTCAATTTTCAAAATTCTCCTTCTAACCTACAAGTCATAATCTCGAATCTCAATTTTGAATTGTCAACAGTCTATTGACAATTGTCCATTTACCCACATCTAAGTTATCAAATGTTAATATTTATTAAATAACCTACTGTAAATGTTAAGAAATGTAAAATCGTTTTGTAAGAATCTGTGGAATAGATACTTTTGCAACTTAAAATTTTCGAAAACAATCATGAATTATGGGTAATAAGATTACTTTATTTTCTTTGTTCATGCTTTCTGCGTTGAATTTGTCGGCGCAGGAAAGCGCACTTAAACTGGGCATCCGTTTGGGCGGAGGCGTGTCGGTAAACAATGGTACGGGCAAGATTCTTGTGCCCGAGGACTATTATTCCAACTACAAGTTCTCGGAGAAGATGCAGGGCATTCCGTCGGGCGGTATATATGCGCACTGGCACAAGCCGGGCTCGCTGTTCGGCGCAGACGGCGGCATTGTGTACTATCAGAAGGCAGCAAAGCTGAGTTACTCCGACAATATGGAGCTTAACTACGACGTACGCACGCGCTACAGTCATCTGGGCGTTGAAGGTATGTTGCGCTGCTATCCGTGGCGAAAGGGCTTCAGCATCTCTGCCGGCGGACGTATTGCGGCGGTGCTCAACCCTAAAGGACTGAAGTACGACAGCAATCAGGAGGACGAGAAGTTTGCATCTTACGGTTACGGAACATCTGCCGAGACCGAACGCGTAATGCGCGACAAACTTACAGGGCGTCCCGACGTGGCAGTTGGCGGCGGCTTCGGCTACGAACTGCCTCACTGGCTCTTCGACGCACGTTACTTCTACGGACTGACAAGCGGACTGAAGACCGAGGCGAACGACTTCAACTGGGTTGACAAGGGCGTTCACAGCCATAACATCGAAATTAGTGTATCTTACCTCTTCAACCTTAGCCGATGACTGACAACAAGAAAAGCAACCGCCGCAAGCGCGCGGCAATAACGGCAATACTTCTGCTACTGGCTCTGCTGATAGGCTGGGACAGATGCACCGAAAAGGAAGAGCCGAAAAGCGATGCAGGCACAAGCGCAACGACAAACATAGCAGAAAAACATAGCGACAAAGAGCCACACAAGCCTCAGCCTTCGGTAATACGCCAGAAGACAAAGCGTAACAGAAGGCAGAAGGTAACGGAAGAGCCTGTAATAATACAAAAGACCGTCGAGAAACAGCCCGAAGAGGAGATCTGGGCAGAGATGCCAGTCAGGAATCCTGTCAAGACCGAGCCTCAGCCAGAGACAAAAGAAGAGCAGAATACTGTTGAAGAGCCTGCCCAACAATTTGCACCGTCGAAGCATCGCTTTGCCATAGGCGTGAGGGCCGGCGCGGGCTACAGCAGCATCACATCGCTCGGCGGAATGACCGAGAGCTACAACGTGCGTCCACAGTTCACGCTGAAGGAGAAAGGAAGCGTTGTGTTCCGCGGAGGCATCTACGGCACATGGCGATATGGCATGATTGGCGCGGAACTGGGCGTGGACTACCTTCGTCTGTCGGGCAGCACGGAGAAGCACACAGCCACGACAGACCTTACAGAGAAGATGTCGGTGGGCTGCGATGCCCTCGCGCCACAGCTGATGTTCCGCTTCTATCCTTACGACGGCTTCTATATGTCGGCAGGAGCGATGGTTGTTTTGCCGTTCCACACATCAGTAGGCTACGAGACAAGCCGCACCGGCACAATATACCGTCAGCAAGACGAGCTGGCTGCCAAGCACCTTAGAGAGACTGTGAGCAGCAACGTACAGTTTGCCCCTGCGCTGAAGATTGGCTATACCGACAAGAATACAGGACTCGAAGCCGCCGTTGAGTACGACTACGGCGCAACCGACCTTCTGCACACAAAGAAAAACGAGTACGGATATACCGAGCGATGCAACAACTCGCACTACATTGGCGTGAGCATCGGCTACACCATAGACTTAAACAAGAAAGTACAAAACAAGAAAGATTGACTATGACTAAACTTTACGACAAAAGACTTTACATACCACTCGCCGCAGTACTTGTAGCAATGCAGGCCGCGGCACAGACTCCCGGCGGAGTGCCATCGCCCTTGGCATGGTCTGCCACCCACCGCGCCGACAGCATAAAGATTGACGGCGGCAGCGGATTCACCTTCGTGGGCATTTCTAAGGCTGACAAGAACCGCGAGCGCACCATCTGGAGCATGACCGACGGCACGGCATCGGAACTGGTGCAGACAACATCGCGCACGGCCGACCTCAAAGGCGGCTCGTTTATGAACTGCAACACCGACAGCGCAGGACAGATGCGCCTCTACAGCTATTCGGCATCGCGCAACGTGGGCGGCAAGACTCTTCTGCTTGGCAAGTCGAGCAGCGGAAAGCTGCCGAGCGACGACATGACCGACGCGCTGGTTGAATATGCCGTGTATAACCGCAGTCTTTCAAGTCGAGAGCGTGCTCAGGTCGAGAGTTTTATGGCTCTGAAGCACGGCATCACCCTCAAATCGAGCTACTACGACTCGCACGGCAGAGTAATCTGGAATGCCTACAAGAACAAGAAGTACCGCAACAGAATATCGGGCATAGCAGCCGACAGCGCGTCGGCACAGCATATACAGTCGGCAATGAGTGCCGAGGATGGCGCATTCGTGCGCATAAGCACAGACAAGATAAGCGACGGACAGAGCCTTCTGTTTGGCGACGACGGCGGCAACCTGTCGCTGGCTCGCAGCTCAGCCTTCGGAAAATGGATGGGCAGACGATGGAAGGCGGCATCGGCAGGCATGGCAGAGACGGAAGTGAGACTTACCGCCAACGCATCGGACATACGCCAGATTGCGCCGCTTGCCGAAGGCGAGAGCTACTATCTTGCCATCGACACAACCGGAACGGGCACGTTCAGTCCCGAGGCCGTGGTGTACCGCAAGGCTGATTTCAGCGGCGGCGATACCATCACATTCGGCGGCGTAAAAGCCTATGGCGACTGCGTCTTCACGCTCAGAGCCGAGAAGGACTTGTTCACCACAATAGATGTTGAGCAGCCAAGCGGACAAGGAGCAACAGGAGCACTCAGCCTGCTTGTAACCGGCGGTCTGCCTCCATTCAGCATGAAGCTTGAGAAGGACAACAGGCAGACGGCACAGAAGAACGGCAGCGATCCGAGAGCGCGTTTCGAGAATCTTGCCGAGGGCAGATACACCCTTACCACGACCGACCGCACAGGCAACAACGCCGTAAACGAGTTCAGGATAAGCAGCGACGGCATCACCGAGATTCTTCCGGAATTAGCTGACGAAGGCGGCATAGTGCGCAACATCGTGGCATCGCCAAACCCTACAACCGACGGCAACGTGAGCGTTCAGATAGAGCTGTCGTCGCCATCGCCTGCGAGCCTCTCGCTCTGCACAACCAAGGGCGCGGCGGTAAGCACGCTCAGCCTCGGCGCAGACACCTATTTCAGCAGACAGCTGTTCCTTCCTGAGAGAGGACACTATCTGCTAAGCATCAAAATTGGAGACTACACAAAGACTGTAAAACTAATCAGAAAATAGACCATACGATGAAAATAGAGAAGCTGAAGGCAGCCACGCTATGCGCTGCCGTAGCACTTGCAGCCGCCTTTGCATCATGCAACGGCAATCATGGCAACACTGGCAGCCGAAACAACATCGGCATCAGCAGAGATACAGCCACAGAGGCACATCAGGCCGTGGCTACACACGATAGCGCATCGCAGTCCGAGAAGGGCGCGGTGGCACAGAGACAATGCACGAAAATCGCAAGGCACAAGGCGGTGAGCCATTTCTTCAGCAATGCCAAGGGCGACAGCCTCGCTGTTGGCGGCGCACGACTCGCCGTCCCAGCCGGTGCGATGAGCCACGGAATGATTCTAAGCATCACTCCGCTTGAGAAGAACGAGCTGCCTCATCTGCCTGCCGGAATGGTAAACGTAACGGGCGGCGACGCAATGCCGGGCGATACGGTTTCGGGCTACCGATTCCTTCCGCACGGAAACCATTTCTGCAATATACCTGCACGTATAACCGTGCCTTACGACAGCACCCTCATCCCTAAGGGCTACACGACTGCCGACATTCACACATACTACTACGACGAGTTGCACGGCAAGTGGACTATGCTGAAGCATAAGTCAACCGACAAGCATCTTGCCACGGTAACGGCAGAGACTACGCACTTTACCGACGTGATAAACGGTATCATAAAAGTGCCGGAGAGTCCTGAGACATCGAACTATGTTCCTACGGGCATCAGCGACCTGAAGGCTGCCGACCCTTCTGCCGGAATACAGCAGATTGAAGCACCGACAGCCAACCAGAACGGAACGGCGGCACTCGCCTACCAGTTTGCCGTGCCCGAGGGCAGAGCCGGAATATCGGCCGGAGCTGGATTGCAGTACAGCAGCGACGGCAGCAGCAGCTATGTGGGCTACGGATGGAGTCTGCCTGTGCAGAGCATCGACATAGAGACGCGCTGGGGCGTTCCGCGCTTCGACAGCGAGAACGAGTCGGAGAGCTATCTTCTTGCCGGAAAGCAGCTCAGCGACCGCCATTACCGTAAGAACGGTGTTCAGAAGAGAGAGAAGGACAAGCGTTTCTACCCTACGGTAGAGGGCGGCTTCAGCAAGATTGTGCGCAAGGGTAGCACTCCGGAGGACTACTACTGGGAGGTTACCGACAAGAACGGAACAGTTTACAGCTACGGCGGACATGACGGCAAGGTGAGCGACGAATCGACCCTCAGCGATGCCAACCACCACCGCATACGCTGGGCTCTCGACAGGGTTACCGATGTTCACGGTAACTTTGCGGCGTTCCACTACATCAAGAGCGGAAACAACCTCTACCCTGCCAAGTACACATGGACTGGCTTCGGCAACGAGGAGGGCATGTACAGCATTGAGTTTGAGATAGATACAGAGAGTAGCGACCGCAACGACGTTGTGCGCAACGGTCGTCTTGGCGTGATGCAGACCGACAAGGCTCTGCTCAGGAAGGTTGTTGTAAAGAACGATGGCAAGCAGCTGCGCGCCTACAAGCCAAACTACGAGGTTGGTCCGTTCGGCAAGACATTGCTGAAGAGTATAGACCAGCTCGACAGCAAGGACGCCTTTGTTGCCAGCCAGTCGTTCGACTACTACAACGATGTGGAGAAAGGAATGTTTGGAGAACCAGAGAAATGGGAAGCAAAGGATAGCGGATTTGGTGCAGAGTCCCTACTTGACCATATTGTAACTGGTTGCGATGGTAAACTAAACCTTTTAGGCGGTGGTCACTCTAAAGGACATAAAGATGGCGGTGGTCTAATGGTTGGCTTTGGCTTTAACGCAGGATCAGTAAATGTTGGTGCAACATACTCTCACACAACAAATGAGAATAATGGTAAGGTTACTCTTATCGATTTTGATGGCGACGGATTACCAGATAAAGTATTCCAGCATAGAGGCAAACTTTATTATCAAAAGAATTTAAATGGAACAGATGGCAATCATACATTTGATAATCCTATTCAAATAAAAGGTATTAATTGTTTTTCTGCAAGTACCAGTACAATTAACGAATTAGGTACTGCTGTTGGTGCAGAATATACAATTTCTAGCATTGGTGTAGAGTATTGTAATTCTAAAGAACAAGACAAAACGAAAATATACCTTAACGATTTCAACGGCGACGGTCTTGTTGATATTGCAAACAACGGAACTGTATTCTTTAACCATTTAGGAGAAGATGGCATTCCCGTATTCAAACCTTCAAGCGAAGGAACAGCCAACCCTATTTGGGGATCAAATGCAAGCTTGTCAGATGCATTCACTCCAAACTACGAGGCAGAGAGAGACTCTCTCGAAGATGAATATCCGCTGAACGATGCGGTAAGAATGTGGCGCGCTCCGTTCGACGGACGCATAAGCATCAACAGCGTTATAAAGAAACTTAACAGCGACGGCGACGGAATTGTGTTCAGCATTCAGCACGATAACAGAGTTCTACATTCAGACTCTCTAAAGAAAGCCGAAAGCAAGACATATACAAACAGTATCGATGTCAGAAAAGGCAACTGCTTGTATTTCAGATTGCAGTCTATATATTCGGGCGTTGCCGACGAGGTTGAATGGAACCCGACGATAAAGTATGAAAGTATAAAAACAGACACGACAAGCTATCTTGGCAGAGACCTCACGGTTTACGACAGCCGCAAGGACTTTATCGAGGGCGAGTCGTCTGTGGCAAATGCCTATAAGTCTGGTCACTTCACCATCGAAGCACCATATTCGAAAGATAAGACCAACGACGACATTCTGCTTAAGGTGATACGTCAGACAGCCAAGGACAGCATTGTCTTGAAAGAGATTCTGCTGAAGTCAGACTCTGTTCTGAGCGACAAGTTCACATATTCTTACGATGCCTTGGAGAGCGATTCAACAGTCTTCTCGTTCATGATGGAGACGCAGGCTCCACTCGACTGGCACAAGGTTTCTTGGACTCCTGTGTGCAAGTACGACGGCGAGGATAAGGTTCAGAAAATAGTGCCACAGCGCACCATGTTCAACAAGCCTATCTTGATAAGAAAACCAGAAGCTTTCCCTGAAAAAATAACCAACAACATTACCAAAATCATTGAGTACACCGTTGGCGAAGGTGAGGAGAAGGAGAATAAGAAGGATACCGTAAAAGTATACAAGGACGGCTTCTATATATCTACGGCTATGAGGGTTAAACGTACAGACAGAAAGAACGACCGCGACACAGCTGTAGTAAACATACTTGTGAACAACGAGGAAGGAGCGCTGGTGTACAAGCGGAAATGGAGACTTGAAGTACGGGATACCCTGAAAGCCGGAACAGCATTCGTCAATGACAGTATATTGGCAGAGAAACTGGCTACGGGCAAGCATAATGTAACATTCACCATCCAGAACGAGCTTGAAAGTGCCGACAGCGTGGCAAAGATTTCAATCACACGCGACAGCATCATATACAAGATTAAGGACGGTAATGTAGTAGAGGCATCTACAAAAAGAATAAAATTAGGCTCTATAAAAGCATCTGTATTCTCAGGCTACAACAGCGCAGACCTTGGTCTGCTCTACAACGGATGGGGACAGTTCGCATACAACGGAAACAAGGAGCATGGCGAGAAGGCTATCGACGTATCTGTGATTAATATTGACAAGGACAAGTACAAAAACATCGCAGATAAAGTAAAAGATGGCGGAAAGCCAGAAGACATAAAAGGAGACTTTGAACCTGTCAATAAGCAGCGTTTCCATGTTATGGGATATAACTCAGAAAGGGGAGCATTTGTTGGCATTTCTGACCGAGTTTTCATTTCGCCAGATACTGTTTCAAGTTCACGTCTTGGAGAAAGTGTCATCGTCGTTGACTCTGTAGACTATGCCAACGGAGACGGTATGTTGTCTGCACCAGTTTTGCTAACAGAAACAAAAACCAATAATTATAGTGTTGCTGGCGGTATATCATATTTAGGTTATAACGGAAGCGTTAGCAATTCCACATCTTATACAAAGGTTTCAGCAATGGATATAAACGGCGACGGTTATCCAGACTGGCTAAGAGATGACGATGGCAATGTACAAGCACAAATAACAAAACCTACAGGAATTCTCAGTGATGAAAAAATCACATCGAATGTGCCTTTAGCAAAGTCAGAAAGCGAATCCTCTACCTTAGATAATGGTTTGTTTAATTCGATAAAGAATCTGGCAAAGAATTTGAATACAAGGGATGCAAATGCAAATTC
>JBGUGY010000048.1:0-6454 GCA_045111775.1 Bacteroidaceae bacterium
ATTACCGCGCTTCCGGCAAAGTGGCGGAAGTTTACCATTCGCACCCAGCAGTTTTCGGCATTGTCTACCGAGATGCCTGTCCAGCAATGATTCTCGTCGAGGTCGCTCTCGTAGTCAGATTCGAGAGTGAGGTTTTCGACTCCACATTCACCTATTATATTATATACGGGCATTCGCGCCACGATGGTGTTGGCAAGACTCTTGTTTAGCGTCATCGTAAGCGGAACGTCTATTGTAATCTCGTTGCCCTTTACGGCAGTTACGCGTCGTGTCCACTGAACGTCTGCATCGCCCTTGTGCCAGCCAAGAGTTGTGTTGGTTGGCGAGAATCCGGCGCATCCCAGCGAGTTTATCCATTCCTGAGTGCTCTGCCATGTAAGGCTTATGCGGTCGCCAACCTTGTAGGTTGTTGCGTTGGCAAGACGTATTGTCTTATCGTTTACATATACAAAATCCTGCGCCACGGTGGTGCTGTCGGTATATTTCACATCGCCATTGCCTTCGATGAGCAGGAGCGACATTCTGTCAACGCCTTTCTTGCGGATGATGGTTTTGTCTCTTCCCATTCCGCGCAGAACCACGCCGCTGTTGGCAATGTGCAGACGCTGAGAAATCTCGAATGTACCTTCGCCCAGCAGAACAGCTCCGCGATGTCCGTTCTTGTCGGCTGGCAGCTTGCCCACATAGTCGATGGCAGCCTGAATAGCCTCGGCATCGTTCACCACGGCCTTTACCGGAACATCGGGGATGTTGGCGTCAGACTGGCGGTATCCGCAGTATGAATAATCGACATAACGATAGGTGTCGTATTCAATTTTTCCGTTCTCTAATCTGATGTGAGGCTTCTTCGGTGCAGGCTTCTGGGCAAAAGTCGTTCCGCAGACGCTGCAAAGCAGAAGTGAAAATATTATAGCTTTTTTGTTCATTTGTAGAATTTTTGATTTTACCTATTTGTATTTGTAATGTTTAGTGTACAGAAAGAGTTGAATTATTTAAAACATGGTATGCACGACGCATATTTTTAAATTTTTAAACTTGTTTTAACTTTTTAGCGTACAAATATATTTATTTTTTCACTACCTTTGATGCACTTTTTAGAAAAAAGTTAATGTAATACTTATAAAAATATTATTTAAATGAAACCTACTTTATTTCTGTTAGCTGCAGGAATGGGAAGCCGTTACGGCGGTCTGAAGCAGCTCGATGGTCTGGGCCCAAACGGCGAGACTATCATGGATTATTCAATTTATGATGCTATCCGCGGCGGATTTGGTAAGTTGGTGTTCGTTATCCGCAAGGATTTCGAGCAGGACTTCCGCGAGAAGATTATAAGCAAGTATCAGGACAAGCTTCCTGTTGAACTTGTATTCCAGAGCATAGACGACCTTCCAGAGGGCTTTACTTGTCCTGAGGGCAGAACAAAGCCTTGGGGAACAAACCACGCTGTACTCATGGGCAAGGACGTTATCAAAGAGCCTTTTGCCGTTATCAACTGCGACGACTTCTACGGTCGTGACACATTTGCCGTTATGGGTAAGTTCCTGAGCGAGCTTCCTGAGGGTGCAACAAACCAGTACTCAATGGTTGGCTTCCGCGTTGGCAACACTCTTTCTGAGAGCGGAACTGTGAGCCGTGGCATCTGCTCAACAAATGCCGAGGGACACCTTACAACCGTTGTTGAGCGTACTAAGATTCAGCGCATCGACGGCGTTGTTAAGTATCTCGACGACGACAACACCACTTGGGTTGCCGTAGACGACAACACTCCTGTTTCTATGAACGTATGGGGCTTCACTCCTGATTACTTCAAGTACAGCCAGGACTTCTTCGTTGAGTTCCTGAAAGACCCAAAGAACATGGAGAATCTTAAGGCTGAGTTCTTCATTCCTCTCATGGTAAACAAGCTGATTAACGACGGAACAGCAACAGTTAAGGTTCTCGACACTACATCAAAGTGGTTCGGCGTAACTTATCCTGAGGACCGTCCAGACACAGTTGCCAAAATCAAGGCACTTGTTGAGAGCGGCGAATATCCAGAGAAGTTGTTCTAAAGATAGAATATTCAGAAAGGCGTGTCACAATGGGCACGCCTTTTTTTATGCTCTGCTGTAAAGCTGTCGCTGAAACTCGATGTACTGGTTGCGAATCTGCGTGCCGTTCATATTGAGTTTTTTCACGGCATCGGCGGTTGTGCCGTATCTCATTTTCAGGAATGACGACAGATTGTCTGATGTGAATTCGTGGTAGCTGTTGCGCAGATACTGGGCGATAAGGAAGTCGATGAACTCCTTTTGTGCGGCTGTCTGCTTTTTGTAATAGTCTTGGCGCACGAGTTCAACGCGTTTTTCGCGCTCCATTGGCGTGGTTTCGTAGGCAAGATATTCGAGCACGTCGAGCAGGTCGCAATCCTCGCGTCCCATCACAAACTGCATCTTTTGCAATTTCTCTTCGTGAAAGCCTTCTTGCTCCAATTGGTTGAGCAGGGCGCGACGTGTGTCGGGATGCTCCCATTGTTTTCGCAAATCCTCTGGTCCGTTGAAGAACGACGGCAATTTGCCGAAAAGTTTTTGTATAAATTCTTCTATCGAAATAAGCTCGTCGCCATACTGGAATTTCTCCGTCCATTTTGTATTTAGTCCGAATGTGCGATGTGCCGACAGGCGGACGATGATTTTCTTTTTCGGCTTGCTGCCACCGTCGCAGGTGCAGGGCAGATGACCGCATACAGGGCACGGATGCGGTTCGCTTGTTTTGGGCAGTTCTTCTGGTTCGTCTTCGGGATACGGCTTCGTTTTTTTGTTGCAGGTGCACGGATAGTTGCCGCAGACGGGGCAGAACGGGTCGCCGTCCCACTCGGCATCTTGAAAATTGCGACTTGCGCCCACAAAATCGTAAATAGTGAAGTAGTATTTATCGTCGAAAAGGCGTGTGCCGCGACCGATAATCTGCTTGAACTCCACCATGTTGTTTACAGGACGCATCAACGCTATGTTGCGCACGTTGCGAGCATCTACGCCAGTAGAAAGTTTCTGCGAGGTGGTTAGAATGGTCGGCAACTTGTGCTCGTTGTCTTGGAAGAGTCTCAGAGCCTCTTCGCCATCCGCGCCATCGTCGGCTGTTACGCGCTCGCAGTAGTTAGGCGCAGGATTCGTCTTGTGCTGGTTTATCATGTCACGAATGATGTGCGCATGAAGCTGTGTGGCACAGAACACAATTGTCTTTTCATCGGGATTTATCTGCGAAAGGAGTTCCTTCACACGGTATTCGTCGCGCTGGCGAATCTCTATTTTGCCATTGTAGAAATCGCTTTCGGTGTAGGTCTTTTCGGGGTCTATCTCGCCTTCAACCTCATCGTCGGGGTCGTAGGTGTATTCATCGATATTACTTTCCGAAATACGTACGCGGAACGGCGTAAGGTAGCCGTCGGCAATGCCTTGCTTGAGCGAATAGGAATAGACTGGCTCGCCGAAATATTTGTAAGTATTGGCGTTGTCTTGTCGGCGCGGTGTGGCGGTCATACCAAGTTGGTAGGCAAACGAGAAGTACTCCATCAGTTCGCGCCATTGGCTCTCGTCGTTTGCGCCGCCGCGGTGACATTCGTCTATTATTATGAAGTCGAAGAAATCCTGTGGATATTGCTTGTAGTATGGCTTGCCACTCTCATCGGCACACATGAAGGTCTGGAAGATGGTGAAGTAGAGATGACGCGCCGTTGGCACTTTGCCGTGATTCTTGCGCAACTCGTCGGGTGTGATGCGCACCATGGCATCGTCGGGGAACTGCTCGAAGTCGTTGATGGCTTGGTTGGCAAGTATGTTGCGGTCGGCAATGAAGAGTATGCGCGGACGCTGCTCTGCTCCGTGCAAGTTCCATTTGGTCTGAAACAGTTTCCAGCAAATCTGAAAGGCGGTGTACGTCTTGCCCGTGCCTGTTGCCATGGTTAGCAGAATGCGGTTATGCTTGTTGGCTACGGCGTTGAGCACGTTGTTTATGGCGTTTGCTTGATAGTAACGCGGCTCGCGACCTCCGCCACGGTTCAGCGGTTCGAGGTTGAAGCGGTCGCGCCACTCGTTATCCTCGGGGAATGTCATCTGCCACAACTCTTGCGGTGATGGAAATTTGTCTATGAACTTTTCGGTTGATGGCACAACATAGTTGCCGTGCGCATCTTGCACACCCATATCTATGAAGTAGATGCTGTCGCCGTTGGTGGCGTAGGTGTAGCGAATCTGCAACATCTGGGCATATTGCTTGGCTTGCGGCACGCCCACCGACACGTCTGTCTCGTCGGACTTAGCCTCGATTACGGCGAGTTTTATGCCCTTGTATTCCAGAATGTAGTCCACCTTCTTTGGGTGGCGTGCCTTCAGCTTCTCCACACGACCAGGCGCAATGAGGTACGCACGTTGTTCGTTGAGTATCTGACTTTCGGGCACTTGCTCCCAACCTACGGCATAGAGCGCAGGGTCAATCTTCTTTCGGCGTGTTGTTGATTCGTCCATAGGCTATTCGAATATTTTTTTCAGCAGCGACTGCTTTAGGTCGTTGCAGAGCGTTATGGTTTGTTCGTAGTTGGATTGTAATTTATTGACAGAACTTTCAATAGAACTTAGTTGAGAGACAATAACTTTTTGTTCTTCAATAGATGGTAAATCAATTGGTATCAATTTAACATCTGATATATTTATCTGTTTTAGCGCAACTCCTTGAGTATGTTTTTTTATAAAAGCAAATGCTTTTGGTGAAGAAAATGCATAATATGTAAATTCACGTGTTATGTCATTTTCAATTTTGAAAGGAACAATACCCCTTGTAACATTGCACCCTTTTAGATTTTGTGTTGAAAGTGAAACAACTCCTGTAGTTCCTCGCACACACATCAAAATTTCTTTCCCGTTTAATATACTCCTTTTGTATGAGTCTGAAATAGTTTGGGTTGTTTTTTTCAAATTGAGTGTGTTATCCAAATATTTATTAACTAAATCTATTGGTCTAACTACAGGTACTCCATTTTCTTCACCATCCCCGGGCTGCACTATGCCATAAGAAATATTAGAGTCCTTATCAATAATATTACTAATAGTTTTCTCCACCCATCCATCTTTTGGTGTGAGCATTTCTTTTAGGGCTTTTTGAAACAAGTCTTTGGCGGCTTGCAGTTGCGTTTCGGCATTGGCTTTTAGCGCATCTATCTTCTCAAATTCCGAATCAAGAAATGATACGATTTGCTGCTGCTCGGCAAGAGAAAGTATCGGTAAAGGTAAATCTTCAATTTGTTTTTTGTTTATAGAGTTAAAAACAGCACCATTATTACCGACGATTTTGGTTTCAATGTTTTTCAATGCATACAATACGTATTTTTGAAGAATATCTTTTTTACATCTAATTGCAGCTAAACCTCGACCTATACAAATTTTACGATTTGTAATATTTGTAGGTCCGACAGGTGCTCTAACAGACATTAATATATCTAAGGGTTCTGCTGTTTTAGTTATTTCAGTTGTCCAAACATTAGAAGGTTGTAGGAATACTTCTCCAAATGCTTTTTTCCCTTGATGAAATTCCAATCCATTTCCATCTTCATTATAAGAAGAACCCTTAGGCGATTGTCCAGTAACGACAATACAAGAATCTTTTATTTTCCCCTCTTTCATAGCAACTCCCTTATTTCGTTTATCAATCGTGCGGAATCGTCGTTGAGGTCGGCTATGGTGCTGAGAATCTCTTCGGTGGTTCGGTTATCTACAATCTCTGGCTTGTTTGGGTTCTTTACTGATAGATCGCAGTCGTCGCCAAGCGTAGAGACATCGAGCGTCCAAGAGTTTTCGCTCTCGGCTTTGGTCTGCTGCAATGCCACAAAGTCGGCAAGGTCGGCTTCGTTCAGTGGGTTAGTCTTGCCAAGCGTGCGGCTGAGGTTCAGTTGGTAATACCAAATCTTGCGCGTTGGCTCGCCCTTGGTGAAGAAGAGCACCACGGTCTTTACGCCTGCGCCGGTGAACACGCCCTGCGGAAGGTCGAGAATGGTGTGCAGGTTGCACTCTTCGAGCAGTTTGCGGCGCACGGCTGCGGCATCGCCATTGCTAAGGAAGGTGTTTTTTATAACTATGCCGGCGCGACCGTTCACCTTCAGCATCTTTATGAAATGCTGCATAAACATGTAAGCCGTCTCGCTGGTGCGTATATCGAAGTTTTGCAGCACCTCGGCGCGCTCGCTGCCTCCGAAAGGCGGATTGGCAAGTATAACGTCTTTGCGGTCGCGTTGCTGAATGGCGGCAAGATTTTCAGTTAAAGTGTTGCCACGAACGATGTTAGGCGCAGCTACGCCGTGGAATATCATATTCATGGTGGCTATGATGTACGGCAAGCCCTTCTTCTCCTTGCCATAGAAGGTCGACTTTTGCAACGTGTCGCTATCTGCCACCGACTTTATTTGCTCCTGCATATAGTTGAACGC
>JBGUGY010000049.1:0-21049 GCA_045111775.1 Bacteroidaceae bacterium
CTACATGTGCAGTTTCTGCGGATATTCCCCTGCCAACGACCCGAAATACAGCTGCATCGTGGCAATAAAGAAAGAAGGTCCGTACGCATCGGGCGGCGCGATGGCTGGTCCGGTCTTCGGAAACATCGCATCACGAGTATATGCCAAGGAGATAAGGCGAAATCCTATCGAGACGTACAAGAACGAGGGTCCGATACTCCCCGACTCGAAGGCCGGAAACATCGCCGCACTCCACAGCATCCTCAACTACTTGAGCATCGATGTTGACAACGGATGGAAGGACAGCTACGCCAACGGCAACCCTATCTGGGGCAAGGCGGTGAAGCACGACAATTCCGTCTCGCTCGAAAAAGAGAAGATTACGCGCGGCACGGTGCCCGACGTCAAGGGCATGGGAGCACGAGACGCCGTATTCCTGCTCGAAACGCTCGGCTTCAAAGTGCGCATCAACGGCATCGGACAGGTGTACGAGCAAAGCATCGACCCGGGCAAGAGCTACAGCAAGGGTGAGTTCATCAGTCTGAGACTGAAATCGGCTCCTCACCGCAAGGCTAACGTGGTTAAGGTTAAAGAGCCTACCGCCGAGGAACAGCAGAACGCGCACATCGACTAAACAATGACAAAAAAAACAAATTAAGATATGAAACTATCAGAAATTATCAGTAATCTGAAGGTTCTGCAAACCATAGGTGATACAGAACGTAACATCGAGGGCATTAACATCGACTCTCGCCTTATAAAGGAAAATCACCTGTTCGTTGCCATCAAGGGAACGGTGGCAGACGGACACAACTACATAAGCAAGGCGGTTGAACTGGGAGCGAAGGCTATTCTGTGCGAGGACATTCCTGCAGAAAAGACAGAAGGAATAACTTACATTCAGGTTGAGAGCACCGAAGATGCAGTTGGCAAGTGCGCCACAGCATTCTACGGAAATCCGACAAGCAAGCTGAAGCTTATCGGCGTAACCGGAACAAACGGCAAGACAACCATCGCCACCCTACTCTACAATATGTTCCGCAAGATGGGATACAAGGTTGGACTCGTCTCAACCGTATGCAACTACATCGACGATGTTGCCGTGCCTACCGACCACACAACACCCGACCCTATCACGCTGAACGCCCTTCTTGGACGCATGGCTGATGAGGGCTGCGCATACGCTTTCATGGAAGTAAGCTCGCACTCTGTGGCACAGAAGCGCATCGGCGGACTGAAATTCGCGGGCGGAATCTTTACAAATCTTACACGCGACCATCTTGACTATCACAAGACAGTAGAGAACTATCGCAACGCAAAGAAGGGCTTCTTCGACAGCCTCGACAAGGATGCCTTTGCCGTTACAAACCTCGACGACAAGAACGGAATGTTCATGGTTCAGAACACAAAGGCTACGGTAAAGACTTATTCAACACGCACAATTGCCGACTTCAAGGCCAACATCATAGAGCAGCATTTCGAGGGAATGTATCTTGAGATTAACGGAAAGGAAGTGGGCGTAAACTTCACAGGAAAGTTCAACGTGTCTAACCTTCTGGCTGTATACGGAGCAGCAATCATGCTTGGCAAGAAGCCTGAGGACGTTCTGCTGATTCTGAGCACGCTGAAGCCAGTCTCTGGACGATTCGAGACTCTGCACTCTCCTAACGGCTACACAGCCATCGTAGACTACGCTCACACTCCAGACGCTCTCGTAAACGTACTCGAATCAATCGAAGAGGTTATGAAGAGCTCGAAGAAAGGTCAGATTATAACCGTATGCGGCGCAGGCGGAAACCGAGACAAGGGCAAGCGTCCTATCATGGCACAAGAGGCGGCAAACCATAGCGACAAGGTTATCATCACAAGCGACAACCCTCGATTCGAAGAGCCTCAGGACATCATCAACGACATGCTTGCAGGCCTCAGCAGCGAGCAGATGAAGAAGGTCATCTCTATCGTTGACCGCAAGGAAGCCATCCGCACAGCCTGCATGATGGCTCAGGCAGACGACGTTATCCTGATTGCCGGCAAGGGACACGAGAACTATCAGGACGTAAAGGGCGTGAAGCATCACTTCGACGACAAGGAAGTCGTAACCGAAATATTCAACAACTAAACAAAAAGCAAAAAAGATTTAAACTCAAAACATGCTATACTATCTATTCAGATATCTCGAACAGTTTGGTGTGACGGGCTCGCACCTGTGGTCGTACATTTCGTTCCGTGCAATCCTTGCATTGGTGCTTTCGCTAATCATCTCGGCATGGTTCGGCGAGTATTTCATAAAGATGATGAAGAGGAAAAAGATTGCAGAGACTCAGCGCGATGCTTCTATCGACCCGTTCGGAGTGAAAAAGATTGGCGTTCCGTCGATGGGCGGAATCATCATCATCGTAGCAATTCTTATTCCGTGCTTCCTGCTTGGACGTATGCGAAACATCTACATGATTCTGATGCTCGTAACGACCATCTGGCTTGGGATTCTCGGTTTTCTCGACGACTATATCAAGATTTTCAAGAAGGACAAGGAAGGAATGCCGGGCAAGTTCAAGATTGTCGGTCAGGTTACAATAGGACTTATTGTCGGTCTTACGCTCTACCTTAGCCCCGATGCCAAGATTCGCGAGAACGTGACGGTTGAGAACAAGGCTCACAGCACTCAGGTAACATACAAGAGCGAGCTGGAGAAGAGCACAAAGACCACGATTCCGTTCTTCAAGGACAACAACCTCGACTATTCAAAGATTGTCTCTTTCTGCGGAAAATATCAAGAGCCAGCCACCTGGATTCTTATCTGTATCGTTACAATCCTCGTTGTGACAGCCGTGAGCAACGGCGCAAACCTCAACGACGGAATGGACGGCATGTGCGCCGGCAACTCGGCAATCATCGGCGTGGCATTGGGAATATTGTCGTACGTTTCGAGTCACATCGAGATGGCGAGCTATCTTAACATCATGTACATTCCGGGCTCTCAGGAGCTTGTAATATTCATCTGCGCATTCGTAGGTGCGCTCATCGGATTCTTGTGGTACAACGCATATCCGGCACAGATTTTCATGGGCGACACAGGCAGCCTTACCATCGGCGGAATCATCGGTGTAATAGCCATCATCATTCACAAAGAGCTACTCGTGCCAATATTGTGCGGCGTGTTCCTGATGGAGAGCCTCAGCGTAATTCTACAAGTCGAATACTTCAAACTCGGAAAGAAGAAGGGCGTTAAGCAGAGAATCTTCAAGCGCACCCCGATACACGACAATTTCCGTGTGCTTCCCGAGCAGCTCGACCCAGAGTGCAAGTATCTCATCAAGTTCCCGAGACACTCATTCCACGAGTCAAAGATTACAATTCGTTTCTGGATTACTACCATCATCTTGGCAGCAATCACAATACTAACATTAAAAATACGATAAAAAGAATTTAGAAAAATGAGCAAGAGAATCGTTGTATTAGGTGCTGCCGAAAGTGGCGTAGGAGCTGCCGTGCTGGCTCTGAAGAAAGGTTTCGACGTTTTTGTGTCGGACATGGGCGCAATTAAGGACAACTACAAGGAGATGATGCAGAAATACGGCATCGAGTTCGAGGAAAAACAGCATACCGAAGAACTAATCCTTAATGCCGACGAGATTATAAAGAGCCCGGGAATTCCCGACAACGCTCCGATGATTGTAAAGGTTAAGGAACACAACATTCCTATCATTTCTGAAATCGAGTTTGCAGGCAGATATACCGATGCCAAGATGATTTGCATTACCGGAAGCAACGGCAAGACAACAACGACATCGCTGATTTACCACATATTCAAGGAGGCTGGTCTGAATGCCGGACTGGCAGGAAACATCGGCCACAGCCTCGCCCTTCAGGTAGCCGAGGAGAAGCACGACTACTACATCATCGAGCTGAGCAGCTTCCAACTCGACAACATGTACAAGTTCAAGGCCGATGTAGCCGTTCTGCTCAACATCACTCCCGACCATCTTGACAGATACGACTTCAAGATGCAGAACTACACAGATTCAAAGATGCGCATCATCCAGAATCAGACAGAAAACGACGCATTCGTATACTGGAACGACGACCCAGTCGTAACCGTAGAACTTCCGAAATACAATCTGAAGGCTCAAAAGGTTGCCTTTGCCGACAAGGTTGAGGACGGCTGCCAAGGATATGCCGACGGCAAGACCGTTACAATCAAGGGCAAATCGCCATTCACCATTGCTCAGAGCGACCTCGCGCTGATGGGACGCCACAACGTGTACAACCAGCTTGCAGCAGCACTCGCATGCAATTATGCAGGTGTACCAAACGAGTTCATCATCAAAGGCTTGAGAGAGTTCAAGGGCGTTGAGCATCGTCTTGAATATGTTGATACAAAGAACGGCGTACGCTTCATCAACGACTCAAAGGCAACAAACGTTGATGCCTGCTTCTTCGCCCTCGAGAGCATGAAGACTAAGACAGTCCTCATCATCGGCGGAAAAGACAAGGGCAACGACTACAACGCCATCATGAACTTGGTTAAGGAGAAATGTTCGGGACTTGTCTACCTCGGAGCAGACAACCAGAAGCTTCACGACAACTTCGACAAGCTCGGAATCCCTGTGCGCGACACTCACAGCATGAAGGACTGCGTTGCAGCCTGCGTAGAGCTTGCCGAGCCGGGAGCAACCGTTCTGCTAAGCCCTTGCTGTGCAAGTTTCGACCTGTTCAAGAACATGGAAGACAGAGGCGAGCAGTTCAAGGAGCTGGTTCGTTCACTCTAAACAAAACTGAATTCGACAGATGAATATCTTCAGCTTAAAAGACATACTCAAAGGAGACAAGATTATCTGGATTGTGTATCTGTTTCTCTGCACCGTTTCGCTCATCGAAGTGTTCAGCGCAGACAGCCGACTCACATTCAAGAGCAACGACTTGTGGGCTCCCATAACCAAACACTCAATCTTGCTCTTTGGCGGTATATTAGTGGCTTGGCTTGTTCATCGTCAGTCGTTCAAATACTTCCGCCTTGTCGGAGCGGTGGGATATATTGTGTCAATCATTCTTCTTGTCCTTACAAAATTCATAGGACAAGAGACCAACGGCTCAACCCGATGGATTAGCCTCTTCGGCTTTCAGTTTCAACCCTCGGAAATAGCAAAGTTGAGCATCATCCTGCTCATTGCCAACATTATTTCGAAGGGAAGAGACAGCGCCGACGGCAAGCTTACCGACAAGACCGTGAACCTAGCCCTTGGCTTAACCGCACCGGTATTTCTGCTTATCCTGAGCGAGAATTTCTCGACCTCAATGCTGCTGTTCGTAACGGTTCTGTGCATGCTCTTCATCGGAAAGATGAAAGCACGGTATGCACGAAAGATTCTGGTTAGCATAGCCTTGTTCTGCGGCACTACGTTTGTGGTGCTGAGATATACTCCACCGCAGATATTCAAGATTGTGTCGACCTTCGTTCCGGCAACGCACCGAGCAATTACTTGGCAGAACCGTCTGAAGAACTTCGGTTCGGAGCGCGTTCCTGCCGACAGTTTCGACCTCGACAAGGATGCACAGATTGCACACGCCAACATAGCCATAGCATCGAGTCACGGCGTTGGAAAGATGCCAGGAAACTCGAGCGAGCGCGATTTTCTGTCGCAGGCATCGTCCGACTTCATCTTTGCCATCATCATCGAGGAAACAGGACTTCTCGGAGCCGGGCTTGTGATGTTCATGTACATCGTGCTCGTAATAAAAATCGGGCAGATAGCCTCGCGTTGCAAAACGGTCTTCCCAATGTTCACGCTCATCGGAATTGCGCTAATCATCTCCATCCAGGCAATAACCAACATGGCGGTAGCAGTTTCCATCATTCCCGTTACCGGACAGCCGCTGCCCTTCGTGAGCCGAGGCGGTTCGTCAATCATCATCAGCGGAATATACATCGGAATAATTCTGAGCATAAGCCGCTACGTTACGGAAAAAGAGGATAATCAGCAAAGTGCATTGCCAAAAGAAACGGCCATCGAAACAACGGATTATGACGATGAGGACAATATTGAGTAAAAAAATCCAATAAATTGTACTGATGCACCTTATATATTGTTTTTATTTTTATTTTTGCAAAAAATATATTTTTTTATGGAATCCGAACTAAGAGTTATCATAAGCGGTGGAGGCACTGGCGGACACATTTTCCCAGCCGTTTCTATCGCCAACGCTATAAAAGAACAGCATCCTAATACTAAAATTCTATTCGTAGGCGCCGAGGGCAGAATGGAAATGCAACGAGTTCCGGCAGCCGGATACGAAATAAAAGGCTTACCTGTAAGAGGCCTTATCAGACCACTATGGAGTCCGAAGAACATCGGTGTTATGATGGATTTCTTCAAGAGCAAAAACATGGTAAAACAGATTATAAAGGACTTTAAGCCTCAGGTTGCCGTTGGAGTGGGCGGATATGCCTCTGCACCAACACTAAACGCAGCCTACTCTATGGGCATTCCATGTCTTATTCAGGAACAGAACTCATACGCCGGCGTAACAAACAAGTCGCTGGCAAAGAAGGCAAGCAAAGTCTGCGTGGCATACAACAACATGGAACGCTTCTTCCCTGCCGAGAAGATTATGCTTACCGGAAATCCTGTGCGTCAGGGACTGCTGAACAACCAGAAGCCAAAGGAAGAGGCAATAAAGACCTTCGGACTGTCGGCTGAAAAGAAAACGGTTCTCATCGTTGGCGGAAGCCTCGGAGCGCGTACGGTTAACGAAAGCATTCTGAATCATCTTCCAGAGATAGAAGCCGTAAAAGACAGCATACAGTTCATCTGGCAGACTGGCAAATTCTACAACCCTCAGATTCTGAAAGAACTGAATACAAAAGGCAAGCCCGAGAATCTGTTTGTAACAGACTTCATCTCAAAGATGGAAGATGCCTACTCGGCAGCCGACCTCGTGATTTCGAGAGCAGGTGCAGGCTCGATATCAGAATTCTGTCTGCTCGAAAAGCCAGTAATTCTCGTTCCTTCGCCAAACGTTGCAGAAGACCATCAGACAAAAAACGCCATGGCTCTGGTAAACAACGACGCGGCTCTGTTCGTTAAAGATGCCGAAGCTAAGGACACGCTTCTGCCTCTGGCAATAAAGACAGTAAACGACTCAGACAAACTGGCATCGCTGAGCAAGAACATCGCCAAACTGGCTTTGAGAGACTCGGCTAACGTAATTGCAAACGAAGTTTTCAAGTTGGCAACAACTTACTCTAACAAATAAAGAAAGAAATGAATATAAACGACATAAAATCAGTATATTTTGTAGGAATCGGCGGCATTGGCATGAGCGCCATCGCCCGATATTTTCTGTCTAAAGGCATCTTCGTTGCCGGATATGACAAGACTCCAAGCAGCCTTACCGAGGAGTTGCAAAAAGAAGGAGCAGAAATCCACTACGAGGAAGACGAGGCTCTGATTCCAGAGTGCTGCAAGGACAAGGATACGACACTCGTAATCTACACTCCTGCCATCCCGAGCGACCACAAGGAACTTGTGTTCTTCGAGCAGAACGGCTTCGACATCGAGAAGCGTGCTCAGGTTCTGGGAGCACTTACAAGAGCATACAAAGGTCTGTGCGTTGCCGGAACTCACGGAAAGACAACTACTTCGACTATGGCTGCGCATCTTCTGCACCAGAGCAAGGTTGACTGCAACGCATTCTTGGGCGGAATATCAAAGAACTACAAAACAAACTACATTCTCTCTGACAAGAGCGATTATGTCGTTATCGAGGCTGATGAGTTCGACCGTTCGTTCCATCACCTCACTCCATTCATAAGCGTAATCACCGCAACCGACCCAGACCATCTGGACATATACGGAACAAAGAACGCTTATCTTGAGAGTTTCACTAAATATACATCGCTCATTCAGCCGGGCGGCGCGCTCATCCTTCACAAGGGTCTTGAGATGAAGCCGGCTTTGCAGGATGGCGTAAGACTATACGAGTACAGCCGCGACGAGGGTGACTTCCATGCCGAGAACATACGCATCGGCAACGGCGAGATTTTCTTCGACTTTGTTTCGCCATTCGGCAACATCAAGGACATCCAGCTTGGCGTTCCAGTAAGCATCAACATCGAGAACGGAATCGCAGCAATGGCTCTTGCACAGATGAGCGGAGTATCAAACGAGGAGATTAAAGCTGGAATGTTGTCGTTCGGAGGCGTTGACCGCCGTTTCGACTTCAAGATAAAGAACGACAAGATTGTATTCCTTAGCGACTATGCACACCACCCTGCCGAGATTAAGCAGAGCGCACTTTCAATAAAGGAACTGTACAAGAACCGCAAGGTTACAGCCCTCTTCCAGCCGCACTTGTACACACGCACACGCGATTTCTACAAGGATTTCGCAAGCAGCCTATCGCTTCTCGACGAGGTTATCTTGGTTGACATCTATCCAGCGCGCGAGCAGCCTATTCCGGGCGTTACAAGCGAGTTGATATACAACAATCTGCGTCCGGGAATAAAGAAGCAGATGTGCCACAGAGACGAGATTATCGACATCATCAAGAACAACGAATTCGACGTGCTCATCTCGCTCGGAGCAGGTGACATCGAGAATCTCGTTCCTGAGATAACAGAGATTCTGTCAAAAAGATAGCAGTCCGAAATGTGGAATAAGAAGCTGAAAATCATTCTGCAAGTTCTGCTTCTGGTTGCGCTGATAACATATCTGGTTTTTGCCCTGTTCAAAACCGACGACCAAAGCAAGATAACCGTCTGCTCGCAAATTGAGATTACAGTCAAGGACAGCGCGCAGCTCGACTATATAACGTCATCGAACATAAAGATGCAGCTGAAGTCGGCAAAGATGTATCCGCAGGGTGAGAGAATCAGCCGAATAGACTGCAAGGCGATAGAAGACGTACTGCTGCGGCAGCCGTACATAAACACGGCAAACTGCTACAAAACGCCAAACGGAAAGGTTATAATCGAGGCAACGCAGAAGAAGCCGATAGTAAGAATAATGTCGAACAACGGCGAAGACTATTATCTTGACCATAACGGCTTCATCCTATCGAGCAAAGGGCATCCGGCAGACATCGTGATAGCAACGGGCAACATTGACCGCAAGCTCGCGAAAAAGGAGATTCTCGAATTGGCAAACATCATTCAGGAGGACAACTTCTGGGACTGCCAGATAGAGCAGATAAACGTTACTGCCAGCCGCGAGATACAGCTGATTCCACGAGTGGGCGACCACATTGTCCTTCTGGGCAAGGGCGAGAACTTGGAAGAGAAACTAACGCGTCTCAAACAGTTCTACAAAAGGATACTCGGCAAGGTTGGATGGGACAGATACTCGATGATAAACCTTGAATTTGACAACCAAATAATTTGTACAAATAAAGAATAACATATATATGGCAAAAGATTTTATAGCTGCAATAACACTGGGAACATCACAGATAGTCGGCATCGTAGGACGAAAGGAGCCCGACGGTGTTAAGGTGTTGGCTTATGCAACCGAACAGAGCAACGGCTGCTTAAGAAAAGGTGTTGTTTCAAATATAGACAAAACAGCCAACTGCATCAGATCTATCAAGACCAAACTTGACAAGCAACTTGCCTTTAGAGACCTTGGAAAAATATCAAAGGTATATGTTGGCATCGGAGGCCAGTCTATACGCTCGGTGAAAAACACAGTCAGCAAAGTTTTCGTAAGTTCAACAAAAATCGACCGCAAAATCGTCAAGTCGATGCAGAACGAAAGCGAGAACGTAACTTACCCAAACGCTGAAGTTTTCAACGTTATAAGCCAAGAATACAAAATCGGCTCTGACCTTACTACCGACCCTGTCGGAACAGAAGGAAAGAGCATCAGATGCGAATATATCAACGTAATTGCCAATCCACGCCTGAGAGACAGAGTGTGGAACAGTTTCAAGGATGCCAACGTAAGCATTGCCGACACCCGACTTATTCCGCTGGTGCTCGGCGAGAACCTTCTTACCGAGGACGAGAAACGCTCGGGCTGTATCCTCATCGACTTTGGTGCCGAGACTACAACCGTAAGCATATATCGCAACAACATCCTTCGCCACCTTGCAGTAATTCCGCTCGGAAGTAACACCATAAACAAGGATTTCGACAACGGAATGCAGATTGACTACGACTGGTCCGAGGCATTTAAGTGCGAGCAGGCTCTTGCCCTAACAGACGAGAACGAGCAGGAGGATGACAAGGTATTCATTATCAATGATATTGAATACAAGTCGAGCGAGCTTCAGCCTGTGGTAGAGGCACGAATCAAGGAGATTCTGCTGAACGTAACACACCAGATTGAGCTGTCGGGCTTCAGCATTAACGAGTTGCTCGGCGGAATCATCATAACCGGTCGCGGCTCAGTTCTGAAGGCTCTCGAAACAGCCATTCAGAAAAACATCTACAACGTAAAAATCAGAAACGCACAGCAGAACTTCATCAACATAAGTTCTATAAGCGAGGATTTCGACAAGTGCGAAGATTTCGTTTATCTTCCAGCGCTCGCTCTTCTTGCAGCAAAGAAGACAACCGAGAACTGCAACGCAATGGTAAAGGCTGGCGACATGGACAACATGTTCGACGGAAAAGAGCCAAAGCCTGATTCTCAGCCATATCCTGAGGACGTTCAGTCATTCGTTCCAGAGCCAGAGCCTCTGCCAGAACCAAAGCCGGTGTACGAAGCACCTAAATTCACAGAGGAGCCGGTTATCAAGCCAAGACCGATCGTTACCGAAGAGCCTAAGCCGGCTGTTGAGCAGGTAATTCAGAGAGAGCCAGAACACTTTGTTCAGCCAGAGCCTGTTCACGAAAAAGAACCCGAGGTTGTCAGCTTTGTAGAAACACCAATGCCTGAGCCTCAACCAGAACCAAAGCCGGAACCAGTATTCAAACCAAAGGCAGCCGAACCAGAAGAGCCTAAGCATTCTGCAACTAAGAAGAAAAACGGCAATCCTTTCTTTGACAAACTGAAAAAAGGTATCCAAACTCTAACCGACGTCGTCACCGAGGAGGTAGATGAACCTAATAATTAACATTTGATTTAACCCATTATGCCAAATATAGATTTCAACATAAACGACGATGATTTTATGAATTCATTCGTCCTCGATCATCCCGAAGATGCTCCGATAATCAAGGTTATTGGCGTTGGCGGCGGTGGCGGTAATGCCATAAAGCAGATGTATCAGACGGGAATAAACGACGTTTCGTTCGTGGTTTGCAATACCGATAAGAAGGCTCTCGACGACTCTCCTATCACACGCAAGCTGCAACTCGGTGTCGAAGGTCTTGGAGCCGGAAACAACCCTAACAAAGGTCGTGCCGAGGCAGAGGCAACCCTCGAAGACATAAATAAAATGCTGAGCGACGGTACACGAATGGTGTTCATCACAGCCGGCATGGGCGGCGGAACCGGAACAGGTGCTGCACCAGTAATTGCCAAGGCTGCAAAAGAGAAAGACATCCTCACCGTGGGCATCGTTACCATTCCATTCATGTGGGAGGGAAATAGAAAAATCAATCAGGCCATCGAAGGCGTTGAGGAACTCAGCAAAAATGTAGACGCCCTGCTTATCATAAACAACGAGCGAATAAGCAAGGTTTATCCGGGCGTAACGCTGAACAACGGTTTCAAATATGCCAACAACGTGCTTACAACCGCAGCAAAGAGCATTGCCGACATCATTAACATGCATGGTATAATCAACCTCGATTTCAACGATGTGTGCACCATCCTGCGAAACGGCGGCGTGGCACTTATGAGTACTGGCGAAGCTGCGGGCGACAACCGAATAAGAAAAGCCATCGACGAGGCTCTGAAGTCTCCGCTTCTGAACGACAATGAGATTTGGAAGGCACAGCGCATCCTGCTCAACATTGCCAGCAGTGGCGACGACAATACGGGTCTGCGCACCGACGAGATGGACGAAATTCACGACTTCATGGACAACCTTGAGAACGACTACGTCTGCAAATGGGGTCTCTACGACGACCCAACACTTGGCGACAAGGTCAGAATCACCGTTCTTGCATCAGGCTTCGGCACTAAGGAGGCTATAAACGGACAGGGCATCGACGAGGCTCGAATGAGCGACACCATCGACAAATACTATCGCGGTCTTGGTCAGAAGGGCAACAAGGAATATCAGTTGTTCATCTTCAACCCCGAAGACCTCGACGACGACAATATCGTCAGCGACGTGGAGAACTCGCCAGCCTACAAGCGCGACATCAAGACGCTGAACAGCATAAAGCAGCGCCAGTCTGTCACAACCACTAACAATCAGGTTACGGAAGATCCTGTTGCCGACGACGGAACAATCAGATTCTTATAAAAATCAACATAAAAAAATTACAGCAATTATGGCACTATTCGATCAGGTCAGCAATGACATCAAAGAAGCAATGAAGGCAAAGGACAAGGTAAGACTCGAGACCTTGCGCAACATAAAGAAATACTTCATCGAGGCAAAGACTGCTCCGGGAGCAAACGATACTCTCGAGGATGATGCAGCCCTTAAGATTCTTCAGAAACTGGCAAAGCAGGGAACAGAATCGGCTAATCTTTACAAGGAGAAAGGTCGCGAGGACTTGGCTGAGGAAGAACTTGCACAGGTCAGAGTAATCGAGGGCTACCTGCCAAAGCAGATGAGTCCAGAAGAACTCGAAGCAGCCCTGAAGGAAATCATTGCCGAAGTTGGCGCAACATCAGCCAAAGACATGGGCAAGGTTATGGGCACAGCAAGCAAGAAACTTGCAGGAAAAGCCGACGGCAAGGCAATCTCAGCCGTTGTAAAAAGCCTTCTCGCCTAAGAAAAGACTTCTTTCAAAATCTCATACGACTTAATCTCGGCAAAATCAGCAATGTGAAGCCGATAATAGTCGCTAATCAGTTCGAGGCATCGGTCTCTTTCACTGCGAGTGAATGAAAACAGATACATCGTGTCGTAGTTCATCCTCAGAAGCAGCGGAAGTTTCGATGCCTCGGATGGTATTAGATACTGCGAATGTCCCGGCAGCAACGGCGTAAAGCACGAGTTGCGCATATCAAAGAAACTACTGCTGCTGAAATCGTCGAGATTAGGATAGATGCCCAAGAACCGCGAAAGACGCATCATGAATACAAGGTGGAAGTTGGCAATACCACGTTCTGCCCTATCGAGCCACAACAACGAATAATAAAGGTACGAGAACAGACGCTCGTCGCTGACCTGCTCCTTAATAATGCGATAAAGCACCTCCGAAAGATACATCGCAATGGTCGACTTAACCGGATTATACGGGATTGTGCTGTACGGATATTCCGAAGCCATGCTCTGCACTCGCTGAAGCTGACGGTTCGGCTTGTAGTCAATCTCCATGTCGAGCAGCGCAAGCGGCTGGAAGAGCGAGGTCTTCACCTGACTTCTTTTCGACTTGGACATCCGCACCGAAAATGCCAGTCTGCCAAACCTCTCGGTATAGACATCAACGATTAGAGACGCGTCGGCATACTTCAAAACATGCAGAACTATGCCCTTTGTTTTTTGCAACATGATACCAAATTTACTCGCAAAACTACTAAAAAAGCGCGTAAACAGAGGTTTTTGAGGCATTTTTTGATGCAAAAACTAATTTTCTTTCAGTTTTTTTTGCATAATTGAAAAACTCGCCGTATCTTTGCAACCGCTAAGAAGATAAACGGTACCTTCGTCTATCGGTTAGGACGAGAGATTTTCATTCTCTAAAGAGGAGTTCGACTCTCCTAGGGACTACAATAATAACAATTCACAACAAGTAAAAGATTAGTCGAAATGGCAAATCACAAATCATCAATTAAGAGAATCAGAGAAGAGGAGAAGCGTCGCGCTCACAACAGATACTACGCAAAGACTATGCGTAACGCTGTTCGCAAGCTTCGCGCTACTACAGATAAGGCTGAGGCACAGGCTCTCTACCCTGCTATGCAGAAGACTCTGGACAAGTTGGCTAAGATTAACCTAATCCACGCTAACAAGGCAGCTAATCTGAAGTCTAAGCTCGCTATTTACATCAATAAGTTGGCTTAAATTCCACTCTTTTCAAGAAGAATAACAATGGCTGAATTCTATTGAATTCGGCCATTTGTTGTATATTTACACCACCTCAGAAAAACACGCTCTATCTGCTTATTATTTAAGGTTTTTTAGGCATTTTTCATTTCTCTATTTCAATGTTTTTTAGTAACTTTGCTGAAAATTTTTGAAAGCTACAAAATGGCAGAAGAACAGAACAATAATGGCGGTTATACCGGCAGTAGTATTCAGGTCTTGGAAGGACTTGAGGCTGTCCGAAAAAGACCGGCTATGTATATCGGAGACATCAGCGAGAAAGGTCTCCATCATTTGGTTTACGAAACAGTAGACAACTCTATCGACGAAGCATTGGCTGGCTATTGTACTCACATCGAGGTTACAATATGCGAAGACAACTCAATTATAGTAGAAGACAACGGACGCGGTATCCCGGTTGACATGCATCCGAAAGAGCACAAGTCGGCACTCGAAGTAGTTATGACTGTGCTTCATGCCGGAGGTAAGTTCGACAAGGGCTCATATAAGGTTTCCGGAGGTTTGCACGGCGTTGGTGTATCTTGCGTAAACGCTCTTTCTACGCACATGACATCGCAGGTATTCCGTAACGGTAAGATCTATCAGCAGGAATACGAGACAGGTAAGCCTCTCTACCCTGTAAAGGAAGTGGGCACTACCGACAAGACAGGTACACGCCAGCAGTTCTGGCCAGACGGAAGCATCTTCATCACAACAGAATACAAATATGATATTCTGGCTAACCGTATGCGCGAACTCGCATTCCTCAACGCTGGTATCACAATCACGCTTACCGATCTCCGCAAGGACGAGGAAGGCAACACCAGAACAGAGACTTTCCACTCAAAGGACGGTCTGAAGGAGTTTGTGCGCTACGTAGACTCAAGCCGAATCCATCTGTTCGACGATGTTATCTACTTGAACACAGAAAAGCAGAATATTCCTATCGAGGTAGCCATAATGTACAACACTGGTTACAGCGAGAATATCCACTCATACGTCAACAACATCAACACAATCGAGGGTGGTACTCACCTTATGGGATTCCGCATGGCACTTACTCGCTCGCTGAAGAAATATGCAGAGGAGCAGTGCCAGAAAGAACTTGAGAAGCTGGAGAAAAACAAGGTTGAAATCAGCGGTGAGGACTTCCGCGAGGGACTTACAGCCGTTATCTCAATCAAGGTGGCTGAGCCTCAGTTTGAGGGTCAGACAAAGACCAAGTTGGGTAACAACGAGGTTGCCGGAGCCGTTCAGCAGGCTGTTGGCGAAGCTCTGAACTACTATTTGGAGGAGCATCCGAAAGAGGCTAAGCTGATTGTAGACAAGGTTGTTCTTGCTGCCACAGCGCGCGTTGCTGCACGCAAGGCGCGCGAGAGCGTACAGCGTAAGAGCCCGATGAGCGGCGGCGGTCTGCCGGGCAAGTTGGCTGACTGTTCGAGCAAGAATCCAGAAGAGTGTGAGTTGTTCCTTGTCGAGGGAGATTCTGCGGGCGGTTCGGCAAAACAGGGTCGTAGCCGTCGTACACAAGCTATCCTCCCTCTCCGCGGTAAGATTCTGAACGTGGAGAAGGCAATGTGGCACAAGGCTTTCGAGAGCGACGAGGTTAACAACATCATCACATCTCTCGGCATCCGCTTCGGAGTAAACGGCGACAGCAAAGAGGCTAACATCGAGAAACTGAAATACTGGAAGACAATCATCATGACCGATGCCGATGTCGATGGTTCTCACATCGACACGCTTATCATGACATTGTTCTACCGCTATATGCCTCAGCTTATCGAGGCTGGACACCTCTACATCGCTACCCCACCACTCTATCTCTGCACAAAGGGAAAGATTAAGGAATATTGCTATACCGACGAGGAGCGCGAGGCTTTCATCGCAAAATATGGCAATGGTAGCGAAAACGGCATCCACACGCAGCGATACAAAGGTTTGGGAGAGATGAACCCAGAACAGCTCTGGGAGACAACAATGAACCCAGAAACACGTATTCTGAAGCAGGTGACAATAGAGAACGCTGCGGAAGCAGACTACATCTTCTCAATGCTTATGGGCGAAGATGTTGGTCCACGCCGCGAGTTCATCGAGAAGAATGCAACATACGCAAACATCGATGCTTAATAATAGGTAGACAACTATCATTCAAATCTTACATATATTCTCGCGCTGGCTTCAGAAGTGATTCTTGAGCCAGCGCAAACTGTTTATATAGGGCACAAAAAAACGATGTCGGATTCTGTTTTGTTTCTGAATCCGACATCGTTATTCGTCTGCTAAATGTATTTCTGTTTCTTCAGTTCCTCGGCGGCATCGCAAAGCTCGTCGTACCAAGCCTGACCGAATTTGCGGATAAGAGGCTCTTTCAGGAACTTGTAAACCGGAACGTCCGCCTGTTGCCCTTTAAGTACGGCAACCTTACATACATCCCACCTGTGATAGTTTAGCGCCTTATACGGTCCGTAATCGCCCACTCTGATGGGATAAAGATGGCATGATACTGGCTTGTAAAAGTTAACTCTGCCCTCGCGATAAGCCTTCTCGATGGCACAGTAGCATGTTCCCTTATCGTCGTAGCAAGTAAACACGCAGTCCTTGCCGTTTACTATTGACGTTACCAAATCGCCTTCCTCATCAACATAAACAACCCCTTGCTTGTCTATAACGGCCTGCGCCGCAGCCGAGAGGTCGTTCCATATCTCGGGAAGCACCTCTTCGAGTTTCTCAACCTCTTCCTGCTCTACCGGAGCACCTGCATCACCCTCGATACAACATTCGCCGTGGCATGCCGAAATGTCACAGCAGAACTTCTCTTTCAGACAATCAAGAGATACAACAACATCATCAATCTGAATCATATTATGAATTTAGAATGTTTTCTTCTTTATTACAACCTTCTTGTAGAACGTATATTCAATAGTCTTGCCGTTATCGAACGCCTTGCAGATAAAGTCTTTGTACTGATAAATCGTTACCTCACCGTCGACCCACTGCGAGCCATACTGCGTAAGCTTCATTGTGTGCGATTTTGAGCGACTTACGTACTTAAACGGGCAAGTCTTACTCATAAGGCTGTAAAGGAACGTTGAGTTTCTGTTTCCGCTTAGCTTGAACGATACTTCGACGCAGTTGTTAAGATAACGGTCGTACTTGAACGTGATTGGCACGCCGTCCATTTCGGCATAGTCCTTTTTTTTCTCGTCGTCGTACTTTACGAATCGCGTTCTGTATTTTTTGTAAAGTTCCTCGCGCGAAACCGATGTAAGGATGTGGACCACAGAATCGGCATTAAGAATGCCCTTCAGCATTGCGCGGTCTTCGAATATGCGTTTCTTCTTTTCGGGAGTTTCGTTGCCTATCGGATCGAGTTCGTCATCTTCAATGGTTCGCTTGCGGGATACATCGAGCCACGTCTGATACTCGTTTATCTTCTTCAGGAAAAGACCTTTGTATCGCTGCGCCTCAAGAACGGCATTGTGAGCCTCGGCTGCCGTAATCTTGGCATTGGCATCAATCAGCTTGTTAAAGTCCTCTATGCACATATAGCACAGCGGCAGCCAGTCGTTCTGCGTCATGGCAAGATCGTCGCCCAGCAAATCCTTGCTGAGATAATTCTCTGCCAGTTCCTTGTTGATGATGAGATATGATACTCTTCGAGTTATCTTTACTTCTTTCAGCGGAGAAGTGAATTTCTTGCGGGCCAAAGCTATATCTTCGGGCGACTGACCTCGCTGCGCGAAGGCAGACAATGACAGTAGCACAAACATCAGAACCGATGCGAAGCTGCGCGATAATCTTAGTCCTACGGGTATCATACGTTATTTTGAATGCTTTCCGTCTTTGTTGAATACAACTACAAACTTAGCCTCTCGATCAATGAATCCAATCTTCTCGACACCGCCGATTTTTGTCTTGCAGAATGCCAGTCCCTGCTCTGAAAATGGCTTGAATTCATCGTCCATCTCATTGCCTTGTATTGCAACCGCGCCAGACGAGCTGTAAACCTTGCCCTGAATTATCGTCATTCCGTCGCTGAACAGATGTCCGCGCGTAAGATTCTTGCTGTCTGTCGGGAAAGCCATCACGCCGTCGAGCGTAAGACGTTCGCTGAAGTCCTTATCAACAGTTATGTATCTGATGCCAAGACCCTCGCGCTTGCCAACAATGGCATAGCCGTAGCAGAATCCGCTTCCGTTTACGAAGCTCTGGTTAACGACCTTTCCAGTCTTGTCGATGTAAGCCGTTGTGCGGTTATCCTCTAACAGAACCGGGCAGAAGCCCTCAGAGAACTGACCCGGAAAAGCCTTGTATGTAGGAGGAATAACCTGCTCGCCCTGTCGGTTGATGAAGCCCCACAACTTTGTGTTTGCATCGAGAACAGCAGCCATACCCTCGCTGAAGGCAAGTGCATTGGCAAAGCGCGGCTTGATAACCACCTCGCCCTTGTCATTCATGTATCCCCAAAGCTTTGCGTTGAAATCGTAGTAGGCACGACGCTGCTCGTTAAGTTTTCCGGGCTTTACAAACTCACGGTAACTTGGACCGATAACAGTCTGCTCAAAGTTAGGGAAAACTTTCTCTCCCTTGTCGTTTACGAAATATATCGTAACCTTTGCCTTGTTGTGCTCTCTCACCTCGTTCCACACAAGAGCCACGCCATCTACAAAGTCGGTAACATACTTGCACTCGGCAGGCATTTCGGCAACGTGTCCGAGAGTGTCGAGCACCGCCCATCTGCCGTTCTGCTCTCTAACCACGCATCCGCCGCTGAATTCGCTTTCAACGTTGTTCTCGCAATAGAACTTAACGGGATAGACATATTCTCCCTTCAGATTGACAAATCCGCAAGAGAGAGTTGAAAGGTCGGTAACCTTAATCAGTCCGTTGTGAATCGGCGAGATGTCGCAGTCCTCCGGAACGGAAATCTGCTTTACATCACCGGGAAGCGATGGAGTTGGCAACTGGGCATTCAACGCCGCGCTAAACATCATGAAAACCGATAGAAATATATGAAATCTTTTCATAATTAATGCTTAAGAATGTTCAGATAGCAAAGATACATTTTTCCTGCAAAATATGCGAAAAACAAGCGATTTATTAAGATTTATTAATATAAAAACTCCCCTCGGCGGCAAAACCGAAGGGAGTATTATATTTAAGACTTGTTTTAACTTTTACTTAATCAGACAGTGACCAGTCATGTCGGCTGGCTGCTCAAGTCCCATGATGTGCAAGATTGATGGAGCAACATCGGCAAGGATACCGTTCTCGACCTTAGCATCCTTATTCTGTGTAACGTAGATGAACGGAACAGGATTAAGTGAGTGAGCGGTGTTTGGAGTGCCGTCTGGGTTGATAGCGTTGTCGGCATTTCCGTGGTCGGCAATGATTACAGCCTCATAGTCGTTTGCAACGGCAGCCTCGATAACATCCTTAACACAAGCGTCAACGGCTGTTACAGCCTTCTCTATCGCGCTGTAAATGCCAGTGTGACCAACCATATCGCCGTTAGCAAAGTTTACAACGATGAAATCGTACTTGTTCTCCTTGATTGAAGCAACGAGCTTGTCCTTAACCTCGAATGCGCTCATCTCTGGCTGCAAGTCGTAAGTTGCAACCTTTGGAGAAGCAACGAGTGTACGCTCCTCGTTATCGTATGGAGCCTCTCTACCGCCGTTGAAGAAGAATGTAACGTGAGCATACTTCTCTGTCTCGGCTGTGTGAAGCTGCTTCAAACCCTTGCTTGCAAGATACTCGCCAAGAGTGTTCTGCACGTTCTCCTTAGGGAAGAGGATGTGAACGTTCTTGAAGTTAGGATCGTATGGAGTCATGCAGTAGTACTGGATGCCCGGAATTGTCTTCATGCCCTCTTCTGGCATATCCTGCTGAGAGAGAACCTGAGTAAGCTCCTTTGCACGGTCGTTGCGGTAGTTGAAGAAGATAACGACATCGCCTTCCTTAATTCTACCATCTACATTAGCATTTACGATTGGCTCGATAAACTCGTCTGTACCCTTGTAGTCGTTTACGCCGTCCTTGTCGTAGCTGTCCTGCATAGCCTTAACAAGGTCTGTTGCCTTTGTACCGATGCCGTTAACAATCAGGTCGTAAGCAATCTTAACGCGATTCCAACGCTTGTCGCGGTCCATTGCATAGAAACGACCAACGATTGATGCAATCTGACCTGCGCTCTTCTCGGTGTGAGCCAAAAGCTGCTCTATGAAGCCCTTACCGCTCTTTGGATCGGTATCACGACCGTCCATAAAGCAGTGGATGAATGTCTTTCCGTCGAGTCCGTACTCCTTTGCAATGTCGCAAAGAGTAAACAAGTGAGTAAGTGAAGAGTGCACACCACCTGTTGAAGTAAGACCCATGAAGTGGATATTCTTGCCGTTCTCCTTAGCGTAAGTGAAAGCCGATACAACCTCAGGATTCTGCATGATGCTCTTGTCGGCACATGCGCGGTTAATCTTTACAAGATCCTGATAAACTACACGGCCGGCACCGATGTTAAGGTGACCAACCTCTGAGTTACCCATCTGTCCGTCTGGCAGACCAACATTCTCGCCACTTGCCTGAAGCTGTGAGTTTGGGTATGTCTTGTTAAGATAATCCATAAAAGGAGTTGGGGTGTTGAAGATTACGTCACCCTTACCGTGGTTACCGATGCCCCATCCGTCGAGGATCATCAGAAGTGCTTTCTTTGCCATATCTATATTATATTTTTTATTTGTTTACTTTACGGCTGCAAAAATACTATTATTTAACGAATTGAGAGCCTGATAATACTAAAAAACGCAACAAAAAGAGTTGCGTTTTATCTGTATCTCGGTTTTGCCGAGCGACTTGCCGTTTATTTGCTGAGTGGAGATTGCAAGAAGGATTAGACTTGGCTATTTGTCCCAAAGTTCATCTTGATCTGGATATTCATCTTCTCCCTTGTAAGTTGCGACTACCTTTGCATTAGCCAACT
>JBGUGY010000050.1:0-6767 GCA_045111775.1 Bacteroidaceae bacterium
GCAAGCATGTTCGCTCCATCGGCATGTGTGCGACCGAAATCCTGCGGACCTGGCAGTCCTTCGGAATTAGCCTTCACCAGGAATCCTCCGAAATCAGGAATCAGTTTGTAGATTTCATCAGCCTTTTTCTTCCACCATTTTTTTACATCAGCATTCAGAGGGTCGGATGTAGCCAGACCTCCGAGCTCCTTTGGCGACGAAAAGTTTATTGATATGTAAACTTTCATGCCGTAAGGACGCAAAACATCGGCAATCTTGCATACATGGTCTATGTACGGCTTGCTCAACATCTTTGGCGATGCGTTCACGTTATTCACAACCGTTCCGTTGATTCCTACGGATGCATTCGCCTTTCCGTACTCCTGCCAGAGTTTTGCATCATCGTCGGTAAAGGTTGGCTCAGCCTCATTGTCGTGCCAGAAGATTGAATGTCCGGCATATCCGCGTTCAACCGTTCCGTCGAGATTATCCCAATGATTCAGAATTCTGTGCTGATAGACTGGCGATTCTGACACTTTGAACCACGACATATCGGCAGGCAACTTGCCTGTCTGCTGCAACCGCAAAAGATGGAACACGCCGTACAAGATGCCCGCATCGGTCTGCGAACTTATCTTGATGTGCTTCTCTTGCTTTGCCTTGTTCACCGTCTCGATTGTAAAGGCATCGGGCGAAAGTTGCTGAACCTTACCGTTCTTGCTCTTCTGTTTCTTGTTCGGTTTTGCAACTACAAGACTTACAGGCATTCCCTTCCAGCCTTTCTGCAACTCCTCAACGGCAAGATTTATGGTCTTGCTGTCGCGGTTCACCGTTATGTCTACATGGCGCACATCCTGATTGTAGCGCAACCAAAGAGAATGTCCGTCCTCTGCTTTTGCACAGAGAACGGAGAATAAAAATGCTAATGTAAAAAAGGCTTTTCTCATATTATTTTAATGCAATTCTGCTTATCCTTGAATAGTCTTTATCGTACCATCCTCGTTGTATTCAAGTTCAATAACCTTCAATGAGCGAAGGCTGTTCACGCCTCCCGAAGGAGCTGAGTCGTGATGGAAAAGATACCACTTGCCCTTGAACTCAATTATTGAGTGGTGAGTTGTCCAGCCTGCCTTTACTGGAGTGAGGACTACTCCCTTGTAAGTAAATGGTCCGTAAGGATTATCGCCGATTGCATAGCAAATCATGTGAGTATCACCTGTTGAATAAGAGAAATAATACTTTCCCTTGTACTTGTGCATCCATGAAGCCTCGAAGAAACGATGCGGATCGTCTGCCTTCAATGGCTTGCCATCTTCTCCAAGAATGATAACAGGTCTTGGAGCCTCTGCAAAACCAAGCATATCGTCGGCAAGAAGGGCTACGCGTGATGGCAATGCATCCGTCTCCGACTTCTTTGCAGGAACGATAGGCTCTGAATCTCCTGGAGGTGGAGCAGCAACGCCCGACTCGTTAAATGCAATCTTATTGTCCTTATACCACTGAAGCTGACCGCCCCAGATTCCACCGAAGTAGAAATAGTACTTACCATCCTCGTCCTTGAATACCGCATAGTCAATCGAATATGAACCATGCATAGGATCTTTCAAAGGAATGAACGGACCTTCTGGCTTATCAGCCACAGCAATACCAGTGCGGAAGATTTCAGTCTTATCCTTTGCTGGGAAGTACATGAAATACTTGCCATTCTTCTCCTGAACATCATTGTCCCAAAGCTGATGACTTGCCCAAGGAATATCCTTCAAGTCGAGAATACAACCATGATCCACGAGTTCCTTCTCGCCACGGCATACTGCCTCGAGGTCATCTGTAGAGAAAACGTGATAGTCTTTCATCTCATACTCTGCGCCAGAATCGTCGTCACCAACGCCTGCATCCCAGTCATGAGATGGATATATATATACTCTGCCGTTCCAAACATGAACGGATGGGTCAGCCATATAGTCTTTTGGCCAAAGATACTTTGCTGTCTTCATATTAATATATTTTTATTACGCTTTATGTCTTTCTTCAATAGCTTTGTTAATCTCGTCAAGTTTCTCATCTGTAAGTGGATACTTATAGATGAGGAATCCAACAACAATAAGAAGGATAGCCGGAATGATACAAGTAAACCAAAGAATTGCATTCTGTGCAGTTGCCGAATATTTATTCAGCTCGGTATAATATGTATTTACCGGCGCGCTGATGAATGATGCAAGGAATACAACGACAAAAATACTCAGCATAAGCTGAAGGCACTTGTTTGCCTTAAACTCTGCAAACATCTCTCCGTACGAAACAGGTTTTTCTGGAGTTGTAGCAATTCTTTCCTTACAGCCAACAAAACAATATAGCAGAAGGAAGAAACCAACGATAGCAAAAACAGCAGTAACGGTAAACCAAGCATTTGGCGCAATTGGCAAAGCAGACTTCTGGCTTGCCAAGTTAAAGCCAATCATTCCCATTACCAAAGGAGTAATCCATCCTGCGATTGAGAATCCTGCCTTGAAGGCAACGCCTGCAAGAGCATTTACAGTTGCAGCAGGTCTGTTTCCAGTACGATACTCAGCCTCTGTAATTACCTCTGGAACAAGTGCCCACATCAAAGAACCAACAAGAAGTCCTACACCTGTCATAACCTTTGCTGTCTGAACAAGCGTATTGCAACTTTCTACATCAAAGAACTTACCAATAGTATACAGGATGCAGAATCCTACAAAGCCTATTGCAAGAAGCAAATAATAAAGTCCCTTCTTACCCAACCAACTCTTCAGCATTGGCAAAGATGGCAAGATTACGAAAGCCGGAATTGTACCAATAGCCATAAAAAGTGCCTGCTTCCAGTTGATTACAGTATGAGCAACGATAGCAAGACCGATAGGAAAACCAGCCTGAACAACAATCTGACCGATATTAGCACAAACCATTCGTGTTGATGTAAGTTTCAACACCTCATCATTATCGCGTGTCATACTTGCCATAATTGAGCCATAAGGAATATTCACAACAGAATATATCATACTCAAAACAGTATAACTAACTGTTGCATACACAATCTTCATGCTTGATGACCATGTAGCAGCCTGAGGAAGCATCAACAAACAAGCAGCAACAGTAAGAGGAATACCGCCATAAAGTAGATAAGCGCGATACTTTCCTAATTTAGGATTACGATTATCAATATATCGTCCAACCACTGGACTCCAAAAACAATCGATAAGTCGAACTGAGAGAATAAGTCCGCTAACAAAAGCAGGGCTGATTTTCAATACAGTTGTAAGGTAAAGCATTAAGTAGCATGCCACTGTCTGGAAAATCAGATTCTGAGCCAAGTCGCCCGAGCCATAACCGATGCGCTGTGCCCATGAGAGCTTGTAAAAGCCTTTTTTTTCGTTGTTTGCCATTTTGTATAAAGAAAAATTGTTAAGAAACAAGCCGAAAAGACATTCAACTTGCCTCGATTATATTTATTATTTTATTTTTTGCATTAAAGGTTACTGCCTTACAAATCAAAGCCCCACAATACTTAATGTATTTTTTATGAAAACAAATGTTTTTTATGGTTATACATCAGCCACAAAAGTAACAAAATATTTGCAATATCAACTAAATATTTAAACATTTTTTCAAAACTTATTGTAAAAAATACAATAACCACTGGCAAAAACAAAAAGAGGGATGTTATACAACACCCCTCTTAAGTTACTTGAGATTCTATCTATTCTTTTTTAATATGATGCGGTAGTTCCTGCTGTCTCGTCAAAGCCCTTGCATACGCCCAGATAAGCATGCTTTTTATTAAAGTCTTCGTCGAACAAACTTCTGTGGCGGTTATAAGACTTGCCACCTTGCTCTACATCCGAGTCGCTAAGCATCCACATATATACGCCGTACTGGTTTCTCTGGTTGATGATTGTACGATAACAGTTTATAACGTGTTCATACATCTCAGCCTGTGCGGCAAGCTGTGCTACAGATGGCAAATAATCAGATTCAATCTGAACATCAAGTTCACCGATTCTAATCAAGAACGGATCATCAGAACCAGAATTTGTACAATACGTACTATTAAGATTCTTAAACAGCTCTGTTACCTGATTCAGCAACTCTGCCTGAGTATGAATCTCTGTTGAACAAACCAGATGCAACTCTAGGCTCAAACCATCTATCAATTTCTGACCATTATACGCCTGCAATCTGTTTATAAACTCAGCAAGACGATTTTGTTTTCTTTCATTATGAACCAAATTTCCCTCCGAAACAAACAACTTTGCATCTTTTTTCTTTTCTTTCAGGAATTCCTTCGCATAAGAAAAGGCATTGTAGATGAAATCTTCCTTCATATAGTCGCCCCAATAGAATTCACCATTGCCAACAGACAAGCCCTTAGAATCCAGATAGTATGATGTTGAAGTAGGATTATCTGTAACTATATGCTGAACAACATCCCATCCCTCAACCTTATCATACCTTTCCATCATATTCCTAATATGCTTCTTCATGATGCCGGCAAGATTTGCAGCCTTCATCGCATCATCGTAAGAACTTACATAGTTTGGAACACGAGTCGACTTGGCATCTGAAGATGTTGTAGTATTCTTTTTTGTCAGCGTAACATCGTCAAGATAGAATGTCGTAGCCGTCTTAGCAAACTTGAAATTCATGGAACCTATGTCTGATGTCAACGCCGTAAATTCCCAAACTTGCTTTTCCCACACCGTAGAAAGTGCATAGCTCTGCTTACCATCTGCAGGTGCCTGAGCACTTGCCGGGTTCTTGTCAGCCGACCTGTTTGATGTACTGAATTCAATAATCGCATTATTGTCATCTGCACGCGCATAGAATGTCAGACAATATCTCTGCCCCATTTCAAGTGTCTTACCATCTGCAAACATTGCATTAATAGTAACATCTCCCGCACTGTTATAACTTGCTGTATTAACAACCTTCAAGCAATTACCACCAGACTTCGAGTTGTCTGTTCCGTTGAGAGACTTTCCAAGTTCCATTCTTGCAACAGACTCACGATTTTCTACAAAAGACCAATTATATGTCTTTTCGTTACCATCAAAATACGAATTTGCAATATAGTTCGTACCTACAACAGTTTCTCCAGAACCACCACCAACTTCAAGAACCAAGTTATCAAAATAGACATAGCTATTTGGCGCTTCTGTTATATCAAACACAATACGAACTGCAGGAACTGGCGAAGTATAGTCAGAAACGACACCATTTGTCACAAGGTCGCGGAATGATATCTGCTTCCATTCATTAGTTAATCTAATTTCAGAAGTATACGCAGAAGTTCCACCAGACGAAGGAACAAGACCATTAAGTCCCTTTTCTACACCTAGAATTCTAACTCGCATTTTTGCAGTCTGCCCTGTTAGCGAATAACCTTTCACATAAAAAGAAAAGTTCAGTTTTCCTGTAGGTACTGGTATATAATCGCTTACAACCTGTGCAACATCTGTAGCATCACCCTGTTCCCAGCCTTCTGTTGAAGCCCAAAGACAAGCTTTGTCAGTTGATTTTGCACAGTCGTCACCATCGGTGATTTCCAAAGACTGAACACCTACATTGAAATACGCATCATCTACGCTTGATGAGAAAGACCATCCTTCATTATAATGTTCTTTACCATTAAACTTTTGGTAATCTTCCAAATTAAAGCTGTATGAGAAATCATATTCATGTTCGTCGTTTACATTGACGTAATTTTTCTCCTCACTTGGACTTACCTTATCGGCAATAGCATTCTGAAGATATTCCACATTCTGGAACTGGTTAGATATCAAACTATGACCAAAAAAACTTAAGCCATTATTTATTGCAGCATTATACAAAGCGTCTGGCATGTCATAGTTGTACGTTCCATTTATATCGGTAACCACATTACACAACGCAAACTCTGTACTTGGCTGAATAGAATTGAAATTATCATTTACAGTACTAGCATATTTAGAATTCTCAACATACGAAGAGCCTAAGACAGACACACCCAAATGGAAGTCAGACGACAAATTAGCCGCATAACTTTTCAAAGGAGCGCAATTACCTATCTGCGTTTCTATTAACTGAGGAATTTCATTTTTAGAGATAGGGGTGTATGGATTATACCACTCCATCTTCTCATCGTAGCATGACTGCAACGCAATTGCCGCGATAGCAGAAAAGAAACCAATTTTAAAATACTTATTCATAATATGCCCTCCTCTAATAGCTATATTCGTTACCGCGTCCATACTGATTAACCACAGTCAAAGGAACAATACGAATATTGTCAATACAAGGTGTTATAGTTGTCGTCTTTGCCTTAAATTCAACAGAAACACCATTTAACACATTTGTCTGATCTACATTCTCGAAATAGATACCCCAAACAGGACTTTCAATAGAAGCCAAAATCTCACGGATTTGACCAAATGTCTTGCCTTGGAATTCCGTAATACCACTGAATGGCATAGTAACTGTAAACCAAGAACCCTTTGCGAATCCCTTACTGTAATCATCTGTCTTACCTGATACCCAAGGTGCATAAGTCATCTTGTAGTTACCAGAGTTAATATCGAATACAACATCAATATTTCCAGAATTCCAATCCTGTGGACACATTACATTAAACTGCAATGCCACATCTGTTGAATACTTTTCATCCAAATCGCTTGGCAAATTCTTGAAGCCCTCAAACTTCTCGAAAATATAGATATTTCTACGAGACGCAGTAGTATCACTAATATAAGTAGAATTAGAATTCATCTTATAATAGTGACCGTCGTTCGAAC
>JBGUGY010000051.1:0-2011 GCA_045111775.1 Bacteroidaceae bacterium
GCCCTCCGTAAGGCGATGGGTAAGAAGAAAAAGGACATCGTAGACAAGATGAAGCCTAAGTTTATCGAGGGCGGAAAGAAGAACGGACACGACCCGGCAATCCTCGACAAGATTTGGGGCGACTGGGAGAAATTTGCGTCATACGCCTTCAACAAGAGTCACGCAACGTGCTATTCGTGGGTTGCCTATCAGACGGCTTACCTCAAGGCGCATTATCCGGCGCAGTACATGGCAGCCGTTATGAGCCGAAGCTTGAACAGCATAACCGATGTTACCAAGCTGATGGACGAGTGCAAGAGCATGGGCATAAAGACGCTCGGACCAGATGTGAACGAGTCGGGCGTTAAGTTTGCCGTAAACCACAAGGGTAACATCCGTTTCGGAATGGGAGCCGTGAAGGGAGTGGGCGAGAGTGCCGCTCTTGCCATCATCTTGGAGCGCGAGCAGAACGGAGCTTTCAAAGACATCTTCGACTTGGTTGAGCGTGTAAACCTCTCGGCTTGTAACCGTAAGGCTGTCGAAAACCTTGCATACGCCGGAGCGTTCGACTCGTTTGGCATTAAGCGCGAGCAGTTCTTTGCGCCAAACAGCAAGGGCGAACTCTTTATCGACTGCCTTATAAGATACGGAAACCAGTATCAGACGGTTAAGAAGGAAGCCACAAACTCGCTCTTCGGCGGATTCGATGCCGTGGAGATTGCCAAGCCTGCCGTCCCAAATGCCGAGGAATGGACGGCTCTTGAGAGGCTGAACCGCGAGAAGGACCTTGTGGGCGTGTATCTTACAGCCCATCCGCTCGACGAGTATGCCGTTATCTTGAACGAGGTGTGCAACACATCTGCCGCCGCTCTAAAAGACAAGGACAATCTGCCTGCCGACCGCGAGACTATAACCGTTGGCGGAATCATAACTGGCAAGCGCGAGGGCATAAGCAAGAACGGAAAGCCATTCGGTATCGTGAGCCTCGAAGACTTTAACGGCGCGGGCGAACTGGCTCTGTTTGGCGACAGCTGGACTAAGTGGCGCGACATCATTACCGTGGGCGTGGCAATCTTTGTAGAGGCAGGCTTCGAGGTGAGCCGATACGACCCTTCAAAGCGATTCTTCGTAATTAAGAGGATTCAGTACCTGAACGATGTGAGCACAAAGCTCATCGACCGCATAACCATCACCATGCCAATAGACAGCATCGACAAGGAGTGTGTATCTAACCTCTATTCGCTCTCGGAGATGGCAAACGGAACGGCTGAACTCGACTTCAAGATAAAAGATTCTGATGGAATGTCGTACCTGCTCTTCCAATGCAAGAAGTTCAAGGTGAATCTAAACAGAAATCTCTACGAATATATAAAGTCTAACTCCAGATGGGAACTCAACGTTGACTACTCGATGGAGCAGGCTTGAGAAAAATAAAAATGTGTTTAACCAATTAAAACAGTAAGAATTATGGCTTTACAGATTGATGCAAACAACTTAAAGGAGCTTTTGGCAGGCGAAAAGCCTGTTGTGCTCGACTTTTGGGCTACTTGGTGCGCTCCATGCCGCATGATTTCTCCAATCATCGAGGAACTTGCTCAGCAGTACGAGGGGAAGGTAGTTATAGGCAAGGTCGATGTCAAGGAAAACGAGGACTTGGCTGTTGAGTACGGCGTCAGAAACGTGCCTACAATTCTCTTTATAAAGAACGGCGAGGTTGTTGACAAGCAGGTTGGTGCAGCCTCAAAGTCGGCTTTCGAAGAGAAGATTAAGGCTTTGTTGTGATTTTTTAACTTAAAAGGAAATAAATTATTTATGTCAGACGGATTGGACGAAATAATGTCGGCTGTAGGAGGCGACATTGAAGAGGTTAATTATGTGCGAAGCCACATTTCTCCCGAACTTCAGGCTAAGTTCGACGATGAGCAGATACAGTATTTTGTAGATGTCATCTTTGAGTACATAGACAGCAAGGACGAGGACGAGGAGATTGTGGTTGACGATGTTGCGCAGTATGTCGTTGCTCAGGCTAAGA
>JBGUGY010000052.1:0-4174 GCA_045111775.1 Bacteroidaceae bacterium
TCTCTGAAGTCCAAAGCTTCTTACGGAAGTTAAGGTCTACAGAAACAGTTACGCCGTTGCGCTTTGCAGCCTCGCAAGCAAGCTTAGTAAGCTCTGCAGCCTTGTCTGAAATAGCAGGAGTGATACCTGACCAGTGGAACCAGTCTGCACCCTTCATGATAGCATCAAAATCGAAGTCTGATGGATCAGCCTCAGCAATTGAAGAACCAGCACGGTCGTAGATAACCTTTGAAGGACGCATAGAAGCACCAGTCTCGGCATAGTAGATACCAACACGGTTACCGCCACGAGCAATAAACTCTGTGTTTACGCCAAACTTACGCAATGCGTTTACAGCGCTCTGACCAATCTCGTGCTTTGGAAGTTTTGAAACGAAATAAGCGTCGTGGCCATAGTTTGCACATGATACTGCAACGTTAGCCTCGCCACCACCATAAATAACTTCGAACTTCTCTGCCTGAACAAAACGTCTGTTGGCCTCTGGTGACAATCTAAGCATGATCTCACCTAATGTAACTACTTTACCCATAAGTGTGTTAAAAAATATGTTTTAAAAATGTTAATTCAAAAATTCTATATTTAATAATGTAACGCCTTAGTGTGTACGAGCACAAATATACGGCTTTTTTCGGTAACGCAAAAGTTTTTCGAAAAAAAATTACAATTAGCCGCATTTTTTGCCTAAAAAATTGCATCAATTAAATTAATATATGTATATTCGTGGGCGATAACAAGAAACAATATTTTTTCACACCTTATTTATATATTTTTTTAATACCAATTACCTATGGAGCAACAGATTCCTGATAGAATTAGAATCAAGGATATCGCGATCATGGCAGGCGTATCTGTCGGCACGGTCGACCGTGTCCTGCACAACCGTCCGGGCGTGTCTCTGGCGAGTGCAGAGAAAGTACGCAAAATTCTGAAAGAAATGAATTATCAGCCAAACATGTATGCAAGCGCGCTGGCAAGCAACAAGAAATACCACTTCGTATGCCTGCTGCCAAAGCACAACGAAGGCGAATACTGGTCGGACGTGGAGGCTGGAGCGTTGCAATGCATGAACGAGATGCACGATTTTCACATAACACTTAGCATGGTTTATTACGACCAGTACGACATAGACTCTTTCGTAAATTCGATAAAACTCGTTATGGACAAAGAGCCCGACGGCGTAATACTATCGCCTGTCGAGGAGGACAACACAAAGAAACTCACCGACCTGCTTCAGGAAAAGGAGATTCCGTACGTGTTCATAGACTCTAACATCGACAAACTCGAACCTATCGCCTTCTTCGGACAGAACTCAAGCCGAAGCGGAGCACTTGCTGCCAAGATGCTGCTCATGATCGAGCCGGGCATCAAGGAGGTCGTAATATTCAGACAAATATACATCGGGCGCATCGGAACAAACCAGCAGAACAACAGAGAGCTGGGATTCGAGGAATACATGCGCAAGAACCATCCAGACTGTGAACTTTCAACTATAGACCTGGCCATGAATAACAAGGAGCACGACATGGAAGTGATGCGAAAGTACTTCGAGCGTCACGAAAGTGTCACTATTGGCCTTACTTTCAACTCTAAAGCATATCTTATCAGCGAATACCTGCAGGAACTGGACAAGAACGACTTCCGCCTTATCGGATACGACCTTCTGGAACAGAACGTCGAATTCCTGAAAAACGGAAACAACATCCAGTTCCTCATCGCGCAGCAGCCTCACCAGCAGGGCTACAGAGCCGTAACAAGCCTCTGCGACCATCTTATTTTCCATAAGGAGGTGGAGCAGATTAACTACATGCCGATTGACTTGCTGTGCGCCGAAAACATCGACTACTACACTTCTTTGAATAAATAAAATAAACATACAATTACACATCTTATGGAGAATAAGTTTTTAAAAATCAACCCTGCCGACAACGTGGTGGTTGCCATTCAGCCGATTAGCGCTGGCGAGACAATAGCAATTGATGGCAAAGAAATAAAGGTGAATCAGGATACACCTGCTGGCCATAAAATCCTTCTCGAGGATATAAACGAGGGCGTAGACGTTATAAAGTACGGCTACCCTATCGGTCATGCAAAGCAGAACCTTAAGCAAGGCGACTGGGTAAACGAGAACAACCTGAAGACTAATCTTGCAGGATTGCTCGACTATACCTACAACCCTGTTAAGTGCGACCTCGACATTGCCGACCGCAACCTTACCTTCAAGGGCTATCGCAGAAAGAACGGCGACGTTGGTATCCGCAACGAGGTATGGATTATTCCAACCGTAGGATGTGTCAACGGTATTGTAGACAAGCTTGCAAAGCAGTTGCAGGAAGAGACTAAGGGCGAGGGCGTAGACGCCATCGTGGCCTTCCCTCACAACTACGGATGCTCTCAGCTTGGCGACGACCACGAGAACACAAAGAAGATTCTGCGCGACATGGTTAAGCACCCTAACGCAGGAGCGGTGTTCGTAGTGAGCCTCGGCTGCGAGAACAACCAGCCTGACGTATTCAAGGAGTTCATCGGCGAGTTCGACGAGGAGCGCGTTAAGTTCATGACAACGCAGAAGGTCGAGGGCGACGAGGTTGAGGAAGGCATGAAGATTCTGAGAGGCCTCTACGAGAAGGCTAAGCAGGACAAGCGCGTTGATGTGCCTCTGCACGAGCTTCGCGTTGGTCTGAAGTGTGGCGGCTCTGACGGTTTCTCGGGCATCACAGCCAACCCTCTTCTTGGCGTATTCTCCGACTTCCTTGTGGCTCAGGGCGGAACAACAGTTCTTACCGAAGTGCCTGAGATGTTCGGCGCAGAGACTATCCTGATGAACCGTTGCAAGACTCCGGAGTTGTTCGACCAGACCGTTAAGTTGATTAACGACTTCAAGAGCTACTTCCTTGCACACGGCGAGCCTGTTGGCGAGAACCCTTCTCCGGGCAACAAGGCGGGCGGTATCTCTACACTCGAGGACAAGGCTCTCGGCTGCACACAGAAGTGCGGTAAAGGTCCTGTAAGCGGCGTTATGGCCTACGGCGAGCGTCTTGAGGTTAAGGGTTTGAACCTTCTATCGGCTCCGGGCAACGACCTTGTTGCAGCAACAGCCCTCGCATCATGCGGATGCCACATGGTTCTGTTTACAACCGGTCGCGGAACGCCATTCGGCACTTACGTTCCAACAATGAAGATTTCTACAAACTCTAACCTATACAACAACAAGCCTAAATGGATCGACTTCAACGCCGGCGTACTTGTTCAGGGCGAGACAATGGAGAACCTGTCGGAGAAGTTCATAGACTATATCATAAAGGTTGCAAGCGGCGAGGAGCTCGTAAACAACGAGAAGAACGGATACCGCGAGATTGCAATTTTCAAGAATGGTGTAACTCTATAAAACACACGCTATAAAATCCGTTTTCAGCAACGGTAAAAGAGGACTATCTTTAGTCCTCTTTTTTTGTTTATAAGAAAAAACCGCCAAAAACACCTTATATTCTTTGCGTATTATCGGCAAATTTGTACTTTTGTGCAATCGAATGTTAACAATAATGATTATGAAGAAATTATTACTTTTTATTTTCACCTCACTGCTACCATTGGTAGCAAGTGCAGATGATTATGGTGTAAAGATTGACGGCATAAATTACAATTTGTTTGATAAGAACAAAACTGCCGAAATCACTTCTTCATCTCCAAGATATTCCGGAGAAGTTACAATTCCAGCAACTGTCACTTACAATGATAACCAATATCGCGTGACTAGCATCGGACAATACGCTTTCCGTGACTGCTCTGGACTTACATCCGTTACAATACCTAACAGCGTGACGAGCATTGGAAGCAACGCTTTCGATGGATGCACGGGACTTACATCCATTACTATCCCTAACAGCGTGACTAGCATTGGATACAACGCTTTCTATGGATGCACGGGACTTACATCCATTACTATACCGAACAGCGTGACTACCATTGGATACAACGCTTTCTATGACTGCTATTTAACAACAGAAAATATTCACAATCAAAGCAATATCACCCCTTCAGGCTTAACTGTTTGTGATGTAAGAAGAGAATCAGGCATTTGTATAAAAGGCAATGCTCTTGTAAGGTATCTGGGAAAAGAGACAACTTATTCTATTCCAAACAGCATTACTAACATTGGTAAAAGAGCTTTCGATGG
>JBGUGY010000053.1:0-2540 GCA_045111775.1 Bacteroidaceae bacterium
GCATGCGTGTGTCCCGACAGCGTAAGCGGAATGTCGGTTTTGCCAACAACTTCCTTGCGCCACTGGCTCGGGTCGTGCGTTAGCAGAATACGGAACATGCCTTCCGTTCCTTCGCACGTTTTTGCCAAGTCGCCGCGCTGAATAACGGGATGCGCGCCAACACTCTGGTTCTCGCAGCCTAGAATGGCGATACTGTCGGCTCCATGGCGGATAACGATGTTCTCGTTAAGCAGAAGATTCCAGCCGAGGTCATTTCTCTCGGCATCAATCACCTTATTCACTTGCAGCCATCGGGCCGAATCTGAAAGATGGCGGGCATAAGGCAGATAATCGTGGTTGCCGAGAATCGAAATCACGCCGTCCTTAGCCTTCAGCTCTTTCAGAATCGGCTTGAAGCCGTCAATCTCCGACGGAGAAAGCGAAACGAGGTCGCCAGTAAAACAAACGAGGTCGGGATTGAGAGCGTTTATCTCTTCAATTCTCTCCTTCAGATGGTCTGAATTGCCTTTCCATCCATCGAGATGAAGATCGGAAATCTGCACGATTTTGTAGCCGTCGAAGGCATCGGGCACGCTTTCCGACTCAAAATCGAGCGTCGTAACTTCGCTTCGGAATCTGCCGAAAGCATAGCCGTAAGTCATCAGAACGGCAATCAGCAAGAACAAGCCCAACGCCGTGAATCCGAAGTATTTATAACTTACCTTAAAATGCGCTATTAGTCCAACGACTTTCGCCAGCAGATAAATTACATGCGGAACAAGGGCGAACAGAATGCCCAGAATAACGACCGAAATAATAAAGAATTTCATACTCTGACTTTGTTATTTTGCACCCGGAGCAGCATCGTTTCCGACAAACGATTTCATATCGACGGCAGAAACCGATGTTCCCTTTGTTACGAAGCCGTCCTTCGGAAGAAATTCGCGATGCAACTCATCTACAACCGGCTTGCTAACGCCTTTCGCACTTGCCTTACGCGGACCGGCGATGTCGAGCACAACGATGTCGTTCGCGCCTTTTTTCAGCCAGCAGCCCGGAACATAAAGCGTCTGCTGAGGACCGACTTCCCAGAAACGGCCAACGCAATGTCCGTTAATCCATACCAAGCCTTTGCCCCATGTGCTCATGTCGAGATAAGTGTCGCCCACCGCCTTCAGCTTGAGCGAAGCCCGATAGTAAGCCGGGAATTTATTTCCTTCCTGAACAGGAATATAGCTTTTGTTTTCGTAAGGCGCGCCAGTAACAGGAAAGAGGTTTATCTTCCAGTCTTTCAGATTGTAAGTAACATCATTCTTTCCGTCGGTGGTGATGGCACAAACGCTGTTCGTAATGCCCTTCGGATCGTTTATCAGCTTGCTGTAATTTATGCGTCCCATCGCCTCTACAAAAATGCTGAGTTCCGCGCCTGAACGCACGTCTTTTTTCAGTCTGAGCGTATTCTCGTACTTGCTTCCGCGATAGAGTCGGCCGATGATTTCGCCGTCAATCATAACAATGGCATAGTCGTGCAAATCGTTAATCTGCAACAGCGAGCCAGCCTTCAGTTCTGGCATTGTGGTTGTGTACATTATGCTTCCGTAACCCATGTCGAACTGCTCCATCGGCTTTATGTCGCGGCTTTCAATCGTCTCGGGCATGTTTCCGGCACGCAGAAGCGGAGCCATCTCGCGGAACTCAATTTCAGGAAACGAAATCACCGGAATCGCCTTCGGAACAGCAGGAAGTTTTGTCTCTGAATATTTCTGAAGCAACTCTCTGAGTTGAAAATACTTATCGGTCGGCGCACCCTGCTCGTTTATCGGAGCATCGTAGTCGTAAGATGTGCAGTCGGGCGCATATCCTTTGTTGTTCGCGCCAGCCCAATGAGCAAAAGATGTTCCGCCGTGAGTCATGTAAAGCGAGAAAGATATGTTGTTGTCGAGCATCGTCTTGATGCCATTGACCATCGCGTCGGCCGGTCGTGTCTGGTGAGTCGAGCCCCATCCGTCGAACCATCCGCTCCAGTATTCAGAACACATGAGCGGCGCATCGGGACGCATCTTCTTTACTTTCTCAAACTGCTTCAGGACATTCGCGTTGGTTCCGAAATTCATCGTCCAAAGAAGGTCATCGAGGGCGTTGTCGGTAAAATTGCTCGACCAGTCGCACTGAAAAAGCTGCACTTTGTCGAATCCCGACTCGCGCAGAATATCGCGCACCGCCGAGACATAAGGCTTGTTCTTTCCGTAAGAGCCGTATTCGTTCTCAACCTGAACCATTATAATCGGTCCGCCGTTCTCAACCGTCAGCGAAGCGAGTTGCTCGCCCACCTTCTTCTCGAAAATTCGCACACGCTCAAGGAAATACGGGTCTTGCTCGCGAAGTTTGATGTCTTTCTTCTTCAGAAGCCACCAAGGAAGTCCGCCCATCTCCCACTCGGCACAGACATACGGACCGGGTCGGACAATTACGAACATTCCGTTTTTCTGAGCCAGACGGCAGAATTCAGCAACATCGTTCTGTCCCGAGAAATCGAATTTTCCTTCCTGCTGTTCGTGAAT
>JBGUGY010000054.1:0-2522 GCA_045111775.1 Bacteroidaceae bacterium
GATAGCCTCGGAAATGGCAGTTCCGAGCGAGCCCTGATTGTTAGGGTCTTCAGTAAGAATCTTACGACCAGCCTTTGTTGACATTGATGGCGAAGCTGTTACCTGCGCACCGTAAGTCTGCATTATCAGACGGCGATATGGCTTCTGGTTGTAACTGATTTTTACTTGATAAACAGCGGCTTCCAATCCGAAAACCTTTGCTGCGTAAGAGAGGGCTGCTCCCCACTGTCCCGCACCAGTCTCGGTTGTTACGTTGGTGATGCCCTGCTGCTTGCAGTAGTAAGCCTGCGCAAGAGCCGAATTCAGTTTGTGCGAACCAACTGGGCTGACGCTCTCGTTCTTGAAATAGATGTGCGCTGGTGTGCCAAGAGCCTTCTCCAATCCGTAGGCACGGACAAGCGGAGTTGAACGATAGTATTTGTACATATCGCGCACCTGCTCAGGAATGTCAATCCAAGCATTTGTCTGGTCAAGTTCCTGATGACACAGCTCCTTTGCAAAAATTGGGTACAAATCTTCAGGCTTCAGAGCCTCTTTTGTCTGCGGATTCAACGGCGGCATAGGCTTGTTAACCATATCAGCCTGAATGTTATACCACTGCGTTGGAATCTCTTCTTCTGTCAGAAAATATCTCTTTTGTTGTTTGCCCATTGAGTTTTTTATCTTTTTATCAGGTTAATCTAAAAATTAGTATCGAGATGCAAAGTAAAATCTTTTTTTTCAAAATCAATAACATTTTATCAACAAAAAGCGTAATTATGTTTTAAAATATTAAATCATTTGCTTTTTTAACAGAAAATATTTATTTTTGTGTCTCATTATAATAAACAGAACAATAACAGAAAATGAACATGGACAATAACGAAAAGAATGTAGCCTTGGTTCTTGCAAGCGGAGGGGCAAAGGGATACGCACACATCGGGGCAATCGAGGCTCTCCTTGACGAAGGTTACACAATCACCTCGATAGCCGGGACATCTATGGGAGCACTAATCGGAGGCATCTATGCTGCCGGCGGACTGGAAGAAGTGAAGAAATGGATGTTCGAACTTAACAAAAAGCAAGTTTTCTCGCTCGCCGACTTCAAGATTGGCAGAAGCGGCATATTAAAAGGTGAAAGCGTTATTGAGGCTATGAAAGATATTGTTCCAGACAGAAATATTGAAGAACTTGACATTCCGTTCTGCGCATCGGCAACAGACCTAAAAACAGGCTCCGAATACGTTTTCAGAACGGGAAAGCTTTACGATGCCATCAGAGCAAGCATTTCCGTACCAATGTTCTTTCATCCAGTTACTTACAAAGGCATGAAGCTCATAGACGGCGGAATAACAAACGGGCTACCCCTTAACAGAGTAGCCCGAAAAGAAGGCGATATTCTTGTAGCCGTAAATCTGGACAACTATCATCACGAGACGATTTTCAACGAAGAGGTCGTTCCGAAGAAAAAGACAAAATCGAAGAACAAGTTAAGCGGTTTTGTTGAAAACACGCTCGAGAACTTCAAATCACTCGGCAACAACGTGTCGCAGATAAACGACAGCATTTCAATCTTGATGCGTACCAACGTAAACCTGTCGCTACAACTCAACAAACCAGACATTTACGTTAATATCGACTTGAAAAACAAATTCGGAAGCTACAACTTCGACCATGCCGAAGAAATAGCCCGAATTGGCTACGAGCAGATGCTCGAGAGACTTAAACAAGTCCGATAATCTCGTTTACCGACTTGTAGCCCTTGCGGTCGAGATACTCGTTGATTCCCTTTGCCACCTTAACAGTTATGGCTGGGTCGATGAAGTTTGCCGTACCAATCTCTACCGCCGTTGCGCCAGCAAGAAGGAATTCGATGGCATCTTCAGCCTTCATAATTCCGCCCAGACCAACAACCGGGATATTAACGGCATGAGCAACCTGCCATACCATTCTGAGAGCCAGCGGCTTGACTGCAGGACCGCTCATTCCACCAGTCTTTGTAGAGATTACAGGCTTCTGCTTTTCAATATCGATAGCCATTCCGAGCACCGTATTTATAAGCGAAACGGCATCTGCTCCGGCACTTTCTACGGCTTTTGCAATGCTAACAATGTCGGTTACGTTTGGCGTGAGCTTAACAATCAACGTCTTGTCGTACACCTTTCTTACAGCTTCTACAACCTCGGCCGCGCTCACAGGGTCTACGCCCCATGCCATGCCTCCGCCGCCAGTGCTGCGTTGGTTCGGACAACTGATATTCAGTTCGATAGCCGGAATTTTGTCTAATTCGTTCACAACCTTGGCACACTCAACATAACTCTCGAGAGTTGTTCCACCGAGGTTTACAATCATGTTTGTATCAATATCCTTTATCTTCGGATAAATATTCTCGGCAAAATAATGAACGCCTTTGTTCTGCATTCCAACGGCATTAATCATTCCCATCGGAATCTCAGCCATTCGCGGATAAGGATTTCCTTCGCGATGCTCGATTGTTGTACCTTTCATTATAATGCCACCGATTTCGTCGAGATTAACAAAAT
>JBGUGY010000055.1:0-4726 GCA_045111775.1 Bacteroidaceae bacterium
CAGTTCTTCGGATTGTCGCTCGGAAAGGGCTTCCTTACTTCGTCAGAGACTCTTACAACATTGTCATTCTGCATCTTGATGGCATTCAATGTTGTATTCTCTAATGTGTGGGGCATTATACTGAAGGAGTGGAAAGGCTGTTCACGAAAGACTATCAATGTTCTTATCATTGGTATCGTGGTGCTGATTATTTCTACTTTCCTTCCAAAGTTGATAGGATAATTAAAACAAAATAAAGAAAATGAAAAGTATTCTTGACGGTCGCGACGGTTTGAAGGCTGTCGTTGACCAAATTGCAGAGGTTACCGGTTACCTTTGGCAGAAAGGTTGGGCAGAGCGTAACGGTGGCAACATTACCGTAAATGTTACTGAGTTTATGGATGATGAGTGCAAGGCTATGCCTGCTATTGCACCCGTTAAGCAGATTGGCATGGTTCTGCCACATCTGAAAGGCAAGTATTTCTATTGCAAGGGCACAGGTAAGCGTATGCGCGACTTGGCACGCTGGCCTATGCAGAATGGCTCTATCGTTCGTATCTGCGACGATTGTGCAAGCTACGAGATTATTGCCGACGAGCCTGTTGCTCCTACATCTGAGCTGCCTACACACCTCGCTTTGCAGAATTATCTGCTCGAGACAGGTTCATGCTATAAGGCAACTCTGCACACTCATCCGATAGAGCTTGTTGCTATGAGCCACATTCAGCGTTTCTTGCGCGACGATGAGATGACACGCGTGCTTTGGTCTATGATTCCTGAGACTCTTGCTTTTGCTCCGCTTGGCATCGGTATCGTGCCTTACGGTCTGCCTTCATCGGTAGAGCTTGCAAAGGACACTTTGGAGAAGATTAAGACTCACGATGTGGTGCTTTGGGAGAAGCATGGCACCGTAGCCGTAGGTCAGGACATCATGGATGCCTTCGACCAGACTGACGTGCTCTGCAAGGCTGCAAACATCTACATGTGTGCCCGCAGCATGGGTAGCGAGCCAGATGGTATGACTGCCGAGGCTATGAAAGAAGTGCAGGATGTTTTCAACTTGCCAAAGAAGCGTCCGTGCTAAGATTATAAAATATTGAAGAGCGAGGGTAGCAGTTTTTTATTGCTGCCCTCGTTTTTTTGCTTCTTTCGGCAAAGCCGAGACGGATAAAATTTGTATCTTTGCGCAAACACAAATTTCGCTTATGATTCAGAATAGAAAACTGTTTGTTGCCGACGACAAAATGGCAAACATGGTGAACGAGTTTCACGACATAATACTCGTCTTGCCGCGCTTCGGCATCAATCTCGGCTTTGGCGACCGCTCTGTTGCCGATGTTTGCAAAATGCATAATGTAGATGTTGCGCTGTTCCTGATGGTCGGTAATATCTACGGAGTTGAGGGGTATTATCCCGAGTCGATTCTGAACGAGCAGCAGCTGAAAGCATTGATAGACTATCTGCTGAAATCGCACCGCTACTATCTCGACGAGCGCGTGGGGCACATCGGAAATCATCTTATGCACATAGCCAACAGCATAGAGCCAAAGTTCGGCAATATTTTGAAGAAGTTTTTCGACGACTATCGCACCGAGGTTGCCAGCCATTTCAGTTTCGAGGAAGATAACGTCTTTCCTTACATCGAGTCTCTGCTGAAGGGCGAAGAAAAGGGCACGTTCAGCATTCGCCAGTTCGAAGAAAACCACAGCAACATCGAGGATAAACTCGACGATTTGATAAACATCATCGTTAAGTATTTGCCCGGCGATTCGCTGCCGCGCGAGCGCACATCGGTCTTGTTCGATTTGTTCAGACTTTCTTCAGACCTGAAGAAACACGCTCTTATTGAGGATTATTTACTTGCTCCATCGGTTGAGGCTCTTGAAAACATGATGAAATGAAAAAGAAGGTAGTACTATTAAGCGATTCGGAAATTGTGTCTTTGGGCATGAGTGCGATAATTGGCAATATGCCCGATTTTGTTTTGGTTGAGCGCACATCGTCGCTCGAGTTGGCGCAGTCGGCAGTTATCCACAACCGGGCAGAGATGCTCATCGTTGAGCCGCACATCATCGATTATTCTACCCGAAATGCTGTGCGTGGCGTTCTTCACAACATTCCGTCTACCATCGGATACAGCCTTGTTGCGCTTATGACGCACTATGTTGACAGAGGTGTTCTGAAGCAGTTCGACGGCTACATCGAACTTTCGGATGGTGCAGAGCAGATTGAGGAAGTGCTTCGCCAATGCATGTCTGGCGACAAGCCGAAGGATTTGGCAGAGCCTGTGGTAGGAACAAACGCCTACGCCATGAACGAGGATTTGTCGGAACGCGAGATTGAGGTGCTTGTGGCTGTGGCAAAGGGCTTGCAGAACAAGGAAATTGCCGAGACGCTGAACATTTCGGTTCACACGGTAATGTCGCACCGAAAGAACATCATTGCAAAGACAGGAATCAAGTCTATTGCCGGTCTCACGGTCTATGCCCTGATGAACGGCTTGATAGAGGAATCGGCAATAAAGTAAGCCGAAGGGAAAAAATATAAGACGCATCATGTTACACAACAGGATGCGTCTTTTGTACTAATAAATAAAATAAACAAACTTATGTAATAAACGACTTAATCTAAACTATGGCTAATCTTTATGGCAGTTGCACTTCTTTCCGCAAGAACTGCAGTTGCATTTTCCCTTACCACTTGCTGTTTTCCAGAAGTGGTATGCTGCGTAACAAACTGTTGCAGCAACGATAGCGTAAACTAATATATCTTGAAACATGTTCTGTATCTTTTTTACATTTGCAAAGATAGAGGTTTTTAATGTTGCCGGCAATACCTAAAATTAGTGATTTAAGCATTCCGAAGTCATTATTTATAGTGATAAAGGAACAACGCATTGTTGTGATGCGCTGTTCCTGAGTTAGTTACACGAGCTTGCTCTTTATGAGTCTTGCATCATCTTTTTCGAAAAAAATTACGTCAGTAACCGGCGAATATTTAAGCGAAGCGTATCTGAACAACTGCAGTGCCGCGAAATTTCCGTCGCGCGATGTGCATATTTCAAGCAAGTAGTTTCCGTTAACCGTTGTAACGGGGCGGAAATTCTCGAGCGTGCCCATAAGTTTGTCGTGCGGCATGTTCAGAATGGTGTTGAGCCTTCCACCTATCTCTGGCGAATATTCGAGCGTCTTGGCGTCAATCTCGCTGTTTGTCGGCATGAAAATAGCCTTGCAGCATAGTCCGAAGAACGATTCGGTCATCTTAATTCTCATATCGTTGCAAACGGTTTCTGCCATCTGCAAATTCTTGATTTTTGTCATAAATGTTTCTTTAAATTCTTTGTTAATAATTTTGTTTTCTCGGATGATGAGAGCCGAACTAACAAAGAATCCGTCTCAACGCAATAATGTAGTAATGGCGAGGAGACGCGCCACCTGTTTGCCGAACGCATATTTTTCGGCACAAGTGGAGAAACTTAATGTTTTTGAGTGAATATTGATATTTGCTTGAAAAATGTCCCGAGCCGTTGTTTGGCCCGAAGCCGTGCGTCGGAATCAGACGCGGATTGCGGTTACATCCGTAGCGTTGTGCGCCTTCATCAGAATCAAGAACAACGCTCAGCGGCTGATTACGCTCTTCTGCAATGCTGTTAATCAGACCGTCGTATCGGCTTACCTGCGCATTATTCTGCGGCTGCTGACCGATGTTTTCGGCTTGCACGACACCATAATGGCAGATGCTGATGAACAGCATCGCAATTACAAGTCTGATATGTCGAGCAATATTTCCCATTTTTCCAGAGTGCAAAAATAAGAAAAATACCGAATAAACAACATTTTACAACGAAAAAGGTAGTGTTGCAAATCACTCTTTCTAAAACTGAGTGAAAATGCACACTACCTTATCGTATTGTTGCTTTAATATTCAGCTATTTATTTGTCAATCAGCTGATTCTTTTCAACCTTCCAGTCCTTGCGCTGCGACAGTCCGCATTTCTCGCCCTTGAACATCTTGGCAGCCTCTTGGTCGCCCTTCAGTTGCCAGTTGAGCCATGCAACGGCAGGGAATCTGAACTCGCCTCCGTGAGGCTGACGGTATGTTCCGCCGTGACCAACAGGATAGTTGGCTGCAAATGCTGGAACATCTTTTATGCGGTGGAAGTCGTCCATTCCGTTGTTGTATGCAATGTCAGTCTCGCCACCCAAAATGTAGATGATTGGCGCATGAACGCTCTTCAGCTGGTCTTTTCCCGGCATCGGCATGTTTGGCATTGCTATTGATGGGTCGATAAACAATCCGCTGTTGCAAATCATGTAGGTCGTAATTCGCTTGTCGGCGCAGTTGTAAAGCGTTTGCAGACCGCCGCACGACATTCCAGATGCGCAGATTGCCTTTGTGTTAATTTTTCCGTAGAGAGGGCTGAGTTTGTTGCTGTTCTGAGCAATAGCCCAGTCGATAGACTCAATCTGCTGCTCAGGCTTTGACATCTCGCCGTTGTAAGGCTTCTCTTCCTTTGGAAAATATCCGGTTGCGATTACCAGATATCCGTGCGATGCAATCTCGTTCAGGAACTTGAAGTGCTCCCAAGGCGAGTTTGTGCATGCTCCGTTGCCCCAAACCAGCACAGGCAGAGGATTCTGCTCGTTGAACTGAGACAAATCCTTCGGCATGAACACCGTGTGTGCCTCCAGACCGTTTATCTCTTGCATCACGGCTGGATATTTGCCTGTTCCGCCGTCCTCAACAA
>JBGUGY010000056.1:0-4107 GCA_045111775.1 Bacteroidaceae bacterium
AAAGAGACATTCCCTCAGATTACGAGCCTTATGTATGTCAATAATCAGAAGTTTAACGATACGATAAACGACCTCGACATAAAGACATACAGCGGCAACGACCATATCTTCGAGCTGATGGAGAATCTTCGTTTCAAGGTTGGACCGAAGTCGTTCTATCAGACAAATACCGATCAGGCTTACGAACTGTACAAGGTGGCTCGAAACTTTGCAGGACTGACGGGTAACGAACTTGTCTACGACCTCTACACCGGAACAGGAACAATCGCAAACTTCGTGGCTCATCAGGCTAAGAAAGTTATTGGTATTGAGTATGTTCCAGATGCAATCGAGGACGCTAAGGTCAATTCGGAAGTAAACGGAATAAAGAATACGCTCTTCTTCGCTGGCGATATGAAGGATATGCTCACTCAGGACTTCATTAACGAGCATGGTCGCCCAGATGTGATTATCACCGACCCACCAAGAGCCGGAATGCATCAGGATGTGATTGATGTTCTGCTGTTTGCAGAGCCAAAGAAGATAGTTTATGTTAGTTGCAATCCTGCTACTCAGGCACGCGATTTGCAGCTACTCGACGTTAAGTATAAGGTCACAGCCGTTCAGCCGGTTGATATGTTCCCTCACACTCAGCATGTCGAGAATGTTGTTTTACTCGAAAAGAAATAATTATGCCACAGCCAAGAAAACAGTTTGTAAACAAACGAAATACAGTAAACGAATTTGTGGTGAAAGAGTCGGGCGAACTGATGGCTTTTATCATGCAGGTGATGCACGGAATCAGCCGCACGAAGGCTAAGGAACTGCTAACCAAGAAGTGCGTTTCGGTAAATAATATGAACGTGTCTCAGTGGAATCACGAGCTTCACAAGGGCGACAAGGTTCAGATTGGACATTATAAAGGACACAAGGAATTCCACAGCGATGCCCTGAAAATCGTTTACGAGGATGCTTATCTGCTTGTTGTCGAGAAGCGAGAGGGCGTTCTGTCGGTATCAACAGGAAGACAGAAAAATTCGGCTCACGATATTCTCGATGAATATATGAAGAGACAGGGACGAAACAGCGGAGTTCACACCGTTCATCGTCTTGACCGCGAGACTTCGGGCTTGATGATTTTCGCCAAGGATATTAAGACTCGTCTAACTTTCCAAGATGCGTGGAAGGATTATGTTTATGACCGCCGATACATTGCGGTTGTGAGCGGCGATATGGAGAAGGACAGCGGTACGGTGGCTTCGTGGCTTACCGATAACAGAATGTTTGTAAGCTACTCAACGCCTTACGACAACGGCGGAAAGTATGCTGTAACGAACTACAAGACGATAAAGCGTGCAAACGGCTATTCGCTCGTTGAACTGAAACTTGATACTGGAAGAAAAAATCAGATTCGCGTTCATCTTCAGGACTTGAAGCATCCGATTATCGGCGACCGAAAGTACGGTAATGGCATCGATACGATTGGCAGACTTGCTCTCCATGCTTTCAAGCTATGTTTCCGCCATCCGGTTACAGGCGCAAAACTTGAGTTTGAGACGCCTTATCCGCCAAAATTCAAGAAGATGTTCGAACCGGGGGCATCGCAATGTCCAGCTCCGACAAAGGAACTGAAAAAGCCAGTCTTCAAGCCTCGTCGCAATGAAGACGATTATTATGACGAAGTGGATTAAATAAAAAACGAGAGCTTTGCAAACAAATGCAAAAACTCTCGTTTTTTATTTATCCTCTAATATCATTCACAATTCTCAGCATCTCGTCATGAATAAGACCATTGGTGGCAAGCACTTCTTTGCCTGAGTAGAAGTTGTCGCCGCCGCTGAAATCGGTGATTCTTCCGCCTGCCTGCATCAGAATAAGTGCGCCGGCTGCAACGTCCCACGGACCAAGCAAACCCTCTACGCGTGCTTCGGCTCTGCCGGCTGCGATGTAGCATAATTCGGTTGCACATGCGCCGATAAGTCTAAGTCCGCACGCATTACCGTAGAGTCTGTTGACGAGTTTTGTCTCGAAATCTCTGAAAGCCTCGGCATTGTAAGGGAAGCCGAGTTCAACGAGCGCATCATCAACCTTGTCGATGTTAGTGCAGTGAATCTCCTCGCCGTTCAGATATGCCTTGCTGCCCTTGTAAGCCCAGAAAAGCTCGTTTCGCGTACATTCGTAAACCACGCCGATAAGCAGTTCTTTCTTTGAGCGTAGGGCGATGCTGATGCAATAAGGAGTGAGATTATGTATGAAATTGGTTGTTCCGTCGAGCGGATCGACAACCCAATAGAATTCCTCGTCGTTTAGTCCTGCCGAGCCTTCCTCGCAAATGAATCCGGCAGACGGCAGAAGTTCGTGAAGCTTGCTGACAAGTCGTTTCTCGCTTTCCTTGTCAACGTACGAAACATAGTCGTGAGCCGCCTTTTTCTCTACCTTTCCGCGCTCAAACTTGCTGCGCTCGTCGCGAACCATTGCTCCATTAAGTACTGCGAGTTTTTTAACCTCTTCTGTAAGTTGCTCAAGATTTAGTTCGATGTTCATAGTGGTCTGTTTTTCTGCATTTATAAAAATAAAAGCAACCAAGAAAAATCTTGATTGCTGAAGCGGTGCGTACGGGACTCGAACCCGTGACCCCATGCGTGACAGGCATGTATTCTAACCAGCTGAACTAACGCACCTAAAACTTTATTTTCTTAATCCAGAATCGCTGTTCTGAAAAAGCGATGCAAAGATACAACAAAATTTCAAATCTGCAAATTTTATCAGCAAAAATATTCGGTTTTTATTCTTTTTTCTTGCTACGAAGGCTTATTTGCCCTCTTTCTTCCTTACTTTATAAAGTTGATAAGAGTTTACGACGTTGTGGCAAACGGAGTAGAAGCCTCCGGCAATTGATGTAACCGGTGTGAGGAATGTTGCGCCAAGCCAGATTGAGAAGACCGTATTCTTTTGTCCAAGAGCCTGACCGCCGCTGATTCGGTCGTTGTATCTTCCGCCGATAATTTTACCAAGCGCAAACTGAACGGCGCATGTAACGAGCGCGGCCACGGCGATTCCGACTTCCATAATCAGATCTTCGTTGCTGTGGACGATGCTTCGGGTCGATACGCCGATGGCAAGCGATAGAGAGACTGCCCACATATAGAACGCCAGATTCTTTGGCTTAAGCAGAATTGCATGGAGTTTAGGCATGAAGATTCGCACTAACCACGCAAGAAAAAGCGGAAAGATGAGCAGTGGAAAAACTTTTCGCAATATCGTGATGAATGCTGGCAGAAAGCTGATTCCCACGCTTGGATGGACTATCGGCACGACTATCGGAATGACGATTGCCGATGTAAGGTTTGCAAGCATCGTGTAGCTTACCAGAGTCTGCGCGTTACCGCCCAATTTTCCGGTGATGACGGCGGCTGCCGTTGCCGTTGGAGTAATCATGCAAATCATCGCACCTTCGAGAACAACGCGATAATGGTTTTCGGGACAAACGATGAGCGGCAGTCCGAGCAAAACGAACGTACAAATTTGTATCAGTATGAGCCAGAGATGCCACTTTGTTGGGCGCAGCGATTTCGGGTCAATCTTGCAGAAAGTGAGAAACAGCATGCAGAAAATCAGTAGCGGCTGAATGTATGCTATTGCTTCGGATACAATTTCGTGCGTTTCGTCGAGCTGTGGTATTGCCGTGTAGATGAAATATGCGGCAACTCCTGTTAGCATGGCTATCGGGAGTGTCCAGTTTCTTAAGAATTGTAGGAATTTCATTTTTACTTGTTATCCCGAGAATTTTTGGTGTTTAGAAGAGGCGGGTAGGATCGTAGTCGAGCAGAATGGTTTCCTGCTGCTTGAGCGATTCCTGAACGTCGATAATCCTCTGGTTACTGCTGCCTCTGAACAGCAAGTCGGGGTCGTGAAGAGACTCTTCAAACCTGCCGTCAACAAGCACGTCAACCCAGCGGAGAAGTTCCATAAGGTTTTCGTCCTTAAAAATCTCCTCAATCGTAAAACCCGTATAACACCAAATATCCTTGTCGGTGTTGAATTTTATCATACGCGCCAACTCCGAAAAGGCTTTCGGCTGGTAAAACGGGTCTCCGCCCGAAAACGTTACGTTAGCCAGATCGTTGG
>JBGUGY010000057.1:0-2295 GCA_045111775.1 Bacteroidaceae bacterium
GGCATCCCGAAGGATTAGCTGCAAACTTCGTATTCCTTTTTCATCTCAGGCAGAAGACGCTTGAGTTGGTTTACCGACGGAATGAAAGGCTTGTATTCCGTAAGGATATATTTCTTTACAAGCTCGAACTTGTCCTCGAAATTGTTGTCGCGGCAGAGGCGCAGAAAGACAACGCCGCGGATTATCTGCTCGGGAGCCGTGATGCCGCGGATGATTTTTACCCAGTCGGGATAGGCGTCGATGTCGGAGCACAGCCTTTCCCACAAGAACTGTGGAGACGAATAGTCCTCTACAAAATCGCCGAACTTTTCTTCGATAAACTGCCATGTGGCAAGGCAGAGTTTCTTTACATCCTCGTCGCTAACGCATTCACTTTCATTTAGTTTGACGATTTTCTTCGGAAGCTCGAGTTCTATCGTTCCCTGATGGTCGCCGTCGCGCGATTTTAGCTTAATGTCAACCTTTTGCATCCATTCTTCGACCTTGTCGAGGTGCTGACCTATGAAGACAATCTTCTGCATACGGTCGCCGTACTGCTCGTCCCAGTCGCGTTGCAATCCCGGATTTTTCGCCTTGAAATCCTCAAGTTCGTCCTTCGGCATTGTAGCGTACCACTGGCCGCAGTTCTGCATCGAAACCTGCTTTCCTGCCTGCTCAAACAAGTAGCACACGTCGTATTCGGTCTGGAAATAACAGATTCCTTTTGCGCGGATTATGTTCTTAGGCCACTTCTTAGCCACGAAATTGTCGAACTTGACCATATCCATTGGCTTGCGGCGCAGATACACAAACGTTCCGATGCCGTATTCCTCAACCTCGCCGCCCTCGTGGCAATGGCAATGGTCGTGATGGTGGTGATGATGTCCGCACTTCTCGCAAACCTCGCCATCCTCATCATCGTGATGATGGTGATGCTCGTGCTCCTCGTCGTGGTGATGATGTTCCTCATCATGCTCGTGGTCGTGATGATGGTGGTGATGGTAATGCTCCTCTTCCAACTCGTGTTCCATCGCCTCCTCGTCCATAGGCTTTTCAATCTCGGTCATCCACGCAGCCGATGTTGCCACTTCGTTAAAGTTGAACATATTGGTATTCAGAATCTTGTCGAAATCTACATCGCCATAGTTAGTCTCAATTATCTGAGCCTTTGGCTGAAGGGCGTGAACCACTTCCTTGACTCTCTGCAAGTCGGCAGGAGCGACCTCGGCAGCCTTGTTCAACAAAACGATATTACAGAACTCAATCTGCTGAATTACAAGATTTTCGATATCCTCCTCGCCTATCGATGTAGCAAGCAGACTACTTCCACTTCCGAACTCGTCCTTCATGCGCAGAGCATCGACAACCGTAACGATGCTATCGAGTTTAGGAATTCCGCCCTCGCTATACTTAGGGTCCATGCGCGGAATTGAGCAGATTGTCTGGGCAATTGGCGCAGGCTCGCAGATTCCGCTTGCCTCGATGACGATGTAGTCGAAACGTCCCTGAGCAACGATGTCGTGCAGCTGCTGAACCAAATCCATCTTCAGCGTACAGCAGATACAACCATTCTGAAGAGGCACCAGACTGTCGTCGGTAGAACCAACCACTCCGCCCTTCTGTATAAGGTCGGCATCGATGTTAACCTCGCCGATATCGTTTACAATAACTGCGAATTTTATACCTTTTTTGTTCGAAAGAATACGGTTCAAAAGAGTTGTCTTGCCGCTTCCCAGATATCCGGTGAGCAGCAGAACCGGAACTTCATTATTATTCATAATCAGAAAATATTTTACACATTTAATCTGAATACATCAAATTTTATGCCAAAGAAGAATTCATGAGGGGATTTTTGTTCTGTCAAATCTTCCTCTGAAATAATCTGCCAAAACGCAAAAGCATTTTGACAACTTTTATTATGTCTGACGCTTGCAGAAGCGCATTTTTTTAATATTTTTGCAAAATAACCAATTTAAAACAATTAAAGACTATGAGTGCAAAAAATTTATTCGCCCTACTGCTTTGCGGTATGACATTAGTGGCTAACGCCGAGACAAACATTCAGAAAGTGCATGGCTATGAGAAGCAGAAGCATCATCAGCAGCATGCCAATCCGCCTCACCATCACCAGCAGAAACATCAGCAGAGGGGAACGGTTATCTATCCGAGCGACGGATACTACCTTCTTTCAACAAACTGCAACAATTCATACTACATCTCTATGCGCGCCGGAATCAGCGGAAACAGAATCGGCCTTGACGACCGCGAAGAGCCACTCTACATCAAGCGCGTGGGCGACTATTACTACATCTACGA
>JBGUGY010000058.1:0-4417 GCA_045111775.1 Bacteroidaceae bacterium
GGGCGACAACGGAATAGACGAGATTCTGTCAAGCATCAGAACCGCTCTTGAGACTAACACCGACGACCGCAACCTGATGGATCAGTTCAAGATGGAACTGTACGAAGACGAGGTTTTTGTCTTCACCCCTAAAGGCGATTTGTACAAACTGGCAAAGGGCGCAACGGTGCTCGACTTTGCATATCGCATTCACACAAACGTGGGAAGCCGATGCACATCGGCACGCATAAACGGAAAGATTGTGAATATGCGCCACGTTCTGCAAAGCGGCGACCAAGTAGAAATCATCACGTCGTCAACCCAGACACCGAAGACCGAATGGCTGAACATTGCCGCAACTCCTCACGCACGCACGAAAATCAGACAGTCGCTCAAGGAAACTCTCATTAAGCAGGCTGAATTCGGCAAGGAAGAACTCCAGCGAAAGTTCAAGAACCGCAAACTCGACTATGACGAGACGATAATGATGCGTCTGATAAAGAAACTCGGATACAAAATCGGTTCTGAATTCTATGCCGACATCGCCGAGAACAAGCGCGACGTGAACAGCGTTCTGGAATTGTACTTGTCTATGCTCAATCCAGAGACAGAGACAACAGTAACAAGCGCAGACACTTACATCAACAACACAAACGCTCTGCCACAAGGCATGGGCAACGATGTTCTTGTGATTGACCAGAACATGAAGGGCATCGACTTTACGCTTGCACGATGCTGCCACCCTATATACGGCGATGATATCTTCGGGTTTGTTACGGTAAACGGCGGAATAAAGGTACATCGTTCAGACTGTCCAAATGCAACCGAACTGCGAAAACGCTTCGGCTACAGAATCGTCAAGGCAAAATGGGCTGGCAAGGGAGGCTCACAATACGAAATAACGGTTCGAGTAATAGGCAACGACGACATCACCATCGTGAACAACATAACTTCGATAATTTCAAAAGAAGAAAAGGTTGTTCTGCGAAACATAAACATCAGCTCGAACGACGGACTTTTCTCTGGAAACGTGACGATTATGGTCGATGACATCACAAAGCTCGAGGCGCTTCTGCGCAAGCTCAGAACAATAAAGGGCGTAAAACAGGTAAACAGAATATAGCCAAGTGCTCTATATGTTTCATTTTATGGCGAAAAAGTATTTCGAGCAGAAAAAACACGCTACGAATTTTCGGTATTTATAAATAGAAGTTGTACCTTTGCATCGTTTTATAAGGTACAACTTTATTTTTATGAGTTTTGGTAAAAAAATTGTTAATACAACAATATTTTCGTTTATTATAATTTTGGCATCGTGTAGCAACTCTACTGATTTGCCAACCTTCCAGCTGAAAGGCAAGGTAAAGAAATACGTCATCAACGACGACACATTGTATTTCTCGCGAAGCGGCAAGCTGACGTCAATTTGTTCTGGCACATACAGCGACGTGTACGTTAACCACGACAACGACGACTACATCTCGACAGTAATCTGCAAGACAAGCGACCGCACTCTTACCATTCAGTTTATATTCGACAAGAAGGGACAACTTACGCAGACTATCGAGAAATGCAACAGCGACCACAACGCCAGCAATGCGTGCAAACGCAACGAGATAATAAAGTACACATACAAAGACGGTCTTCGTCATCATGAATCGCACATTTTTAATGGGATAAACCATGATGAGGAAAACCGCAACTATGCCATCGACTACAAGTATCTGGCTTTCGACAGCAACGGAAACTGGACTAAACGAAAGCTGAAATACAACAACAATGGCAAGGAATTTATAGAGCAGAGAGAGATTTTCTACTACTGAATCTCCTCTGCTGCCATTTCGTTCTTATAAGCCCTCTTCTTGTCTGCACCATTCAACAGACTTCCGTAGAAGAAGAAATATATACAGAAAAACACGATAGCAACTGCACTTAGGGCAATACTTATCACGAAGTTAGAAAGTCCCTGTAATGCCCCGAAATATGCAGGAAGCGAAACATCATCGCCCATTGCCTTACTCTGTTCAAACATATTCTCCGACAGAACAAGAATCATTCTCGGACTTTCTACAAGCAACACTGGAACAATCAATGCGCAAACAAGCAAGATTAGCAGAACGAGAGAACTCATAAAGTTTCCGTAACCTAATTTGAATGAGTTTGCAAACGAGAAACCATATCGGTAATCTGTAATGTTGAACTCAACTACCCACAAGCCCAGCGGAATTGCAAGAAGAATAAATGCTAAAGGAACAAAACAATAAGTAATCCAGTTTATTTCTGTTTCCTTGGCAATAAAATCGATAACACAGAAAACAAATGCAAAAAGCAGAAAATTTGTTATAGATGCCGCCAAAGCCTTCCATATCTTTTTCTGGACAAGAGTAAACATCTCTTTTATAGAATATTGAGGAACTTTGTTATAAGTGCTGTAATATTCCATATTAACTGCAATAAATGCCAGCAATAAGGAGTTGACATAAACACCAAGAGCAAGACCCAAAATTGCAACCAGAAAACGTACAATGTCGCCAAGATCCGCAAAATAAGGCATATCAAGCAACGTTGTGATCACTGCCAGCGGAAGAATATAAGGCAAGCCCTTCAGAAAAAGCGACTTGAAATTATTGCAAAATACCGATGTTCCAACGGCGATATTTTTCAACACACTACGTTTGTCATAAAAAAGAACAGTCTTGTTTTCTGTTTCCATCACCAAAATTATTAGTTTAACTTCGGCAAAGTTAAGACAAATGTATTGTTTTTGCAAATAGTTATTTATAAAATTTGCAGAAACACTGTAACCAAGTATACATTTTTTTGCTTTTGGCGAAAGCAGGAATCCAACAAAATCTGCATGAAAAACACAAAAAATCGCATACAACACAGCAAAAACTGAGGCAAAGCACGGACGATAATTTGTTTTTTCATTTTTTTGACTTATTTTTGTAACTTCTAAAATGTAATTAGCAAATATGGACAGCATAAATAACATAAAACAAATAAAATGGGGCTTCATCGGCTGCGGTGAGGTAACTGAGAAGAAAAGCGGACCGGCATTCAGCATGATTGAAGGCTCGTCGGTTACTGCCGTGATGAGCCGCGACCGCCAGAAGGCACGCTCGTATGCCGAAAGACACAACATTCCGAAGTTCTACACCGACGCTCAAGAGTTGGTTGACGACCCAAACGTAAATGCTGTCTATATCGCCACTCCGCCTTCATCGCACGCAACATACGCAATTATGGCGCTGAAGGCAGGCAAGCCGGCTTATATCGAAAAACCGATGGCGGCAAGCTATGCCGACTGCGTGAGAATAAACCGCATCTCGGAACAGACTGGCATACCATGCTTCGTTGCGTACTATCGTCGTTATCTGCCTTATTTTCTGAAGATAAAGGAACTTATTGAGAACGGCGAGATTGGCAAGGTTGTAAACGTACAGATTCGATTCTCCGTGCCTCCGCGCGACCTCGACTACAACAGCAAGGATATTCCTTGGAGACTTCAGAAAGATATTGCTGGCGGCGGCTATTTCTACGATCTTGCCCCGCATCAACTCGACTTTATTCAGGAACTTTTGGGAGTTATTACCGAAGCGCACGGATTCTGCGTGAACATGGGCGGACTGTACAACGTTGAGGACAATGTGAGTGCAACGTTCAAGTTTGCCAACGGACTCGTAGGCTCTGGCTCGTGGTGCTTCATCGGTCACGAATCGGCAAAGGAAGACCGCATCGAGATTATCGGCACAAAGGGAATGATATGCTGCTCGGTATTTACCTTCGAGCCTATAGCCCTGCACAACGAGAAAGGCAGAATTGAGTATCCGATAGAGAATCCAAGCTATGTTCAGCTTCCGCTTATCAAGGCGGTTGTCGAAGACCTTCAGGGACTCGGCAAATGCTCGGCAACGGCAATCAGCGCAACGACAACAAACTGGGTGATGGACAAGATTCTTGGCAAACTGTAATTTACCTGAAAAAGCAAACGTGGGAAAAATAAAAGCTACATTCCTAATTTCACTATTTCTGTCGCTGTGTACGGCATTGTATGCAAACGACACCGAAACAAACGACAGTAACTCGCAGCGCAAACCTTTAATAAACAAGGTGGGCAAATTTGTCGTTGACCAAGGAAAGATGACGGGAAAGCTATTCGAAAAAGGTGTTGAGAGCACCGTCGGAGCAACACTCAGACAATTCGATAAAAGGGGCGATACTATCTGGATTTCGCCAAACCAGTACAACTATGCCGTGATGCTGGAGACAAGCAATTGGTACGAATTCTACAACATCAGCAGTTCGATGAGCGACCAGAAAATAGATTTCAGTCCGAACGCCAACTACAAACTCGGTCTTTACTTCGGATGGAAGTGGATTTTCCTTGGATATTCGGTAGATGCTACCCGACTTTTCAGCCGTTCGACAAGTGCAA
>JBGUGY010000059.1:0-5729 GCA_045111775.1 Bacteroidaceae bacterium
TCCAAATCCGATTTCTGACTTCAAGGTAAGCGTAGAATACAAATATATCAACGACCTTATCGGTAAGGAAATTCCTGCCGAGACAGTAAAGAGCATTGTAAAGTCTCTCGAAATGCAGATTCTTTCTGAAAATGCTGAAGGTCTTGAATTGCAGGTTCCTGCATATCGCGTTGATGTTCAGCGTCCTTGCGATGTTGTTGAGGATATCCTTCGCATCTACGGATACAACAACGTTGAGATTCCGACAAGCGTAAATTCATGTCTTGCCATCAAGGGCGACATCGACAAGAGCAACAAGTTGCAGAATCTAGTAGCAGAGCAGCTTGTAGGCTGTGGCTTCAACGAGATTCTTAACAACTCACTTACAAAGGCTGCTTACTACGACAATCTCGCAAGTTTCAAGAGCGAGAATCTGGTCCGTGTAATCAATCCGCTTTCAACAGACCTTAACGTAATGCGTCAGACTCTGTTGTTCGGTGGTTTGGAGAGCATTGCTCACAACGTAAACCGCAAGAGCAGCAACCTTAAGTTCTTCGAGTTTGGTAACTGCTATTATTTCCATGCCGAGAACAAGTGCGCCGACATTATTCCGGGTGTATCAAAGAGCACAGAGCCTGAGGTTATCAAGCATGTCCTAGATGCTTACAGCGAGGATTATCATATGGCTCTCTGGCTTACAGGAAAGAAGGTCGCAGGTTCGTGGGCACATGCCGATGAGGCTTCAAGCATCTACGAACTGAAGGCTTATGTCTTGAACATTTTCGCCCGTCTTGGCGTTAACATGGCTTCTCTTGTAGTTGTTGACGGCAAGAGCGACATCTTCTCAAAGAGCGTTGAGATTCAGAATCGTGGCGGAAAAGTGCTTGCTGTGTTCGGTATCGTTAGCAAGAAACTTCAGAAGGCATTTGATATAGCAAACGAAGTTTACTATGCCGACATCAACTGGAAACTGGCAATGAAGGCAATCAAAAATAACAAGGTTAGTTACAAGGAAATCAGCAAGTTCCCTGCGGTTAGCCGCGACCTTGCATTGCTCGTTGACAAGAACGTTGAGTTTGCAGCCATCGAGGAGATTGCTTACAAGTGTGAGAAGAAACTCCTGAAGGATGTCAAGCTGTTCGATGTTTACGAAGGCAAGAATCTTGAGGCTGGCAAGAAGAGTTACGCTGTAAACTTCACTCTGCAAGATGAGCAGAAAACTCTGAACGACAAGCAGATTGATGCTATCATGAACAAGATAATCGATGCCCTCACAAAGCAACTCGACGCTAAGTTGAGATAATCCTGCAGAGACATCAGAAAAACGAAAATATTAACTAAAAAATATAAAATACAAATGGGAAGAGCATTTGAATATAGAAAGGCTACCAAATTGAAGAGATGGGGCCACATGGCAAAGACTTTTACTCGCCTTGGCAAGCAGATTGCTATCGCTGTTAAGGCTGGCGGTCCAGAGCCAGAGAATAATCCTGCATTGCGTTCAATCATCGCTACTTGTAAGCGCGAGAACATGCCTAAGGATAACATCGAGCGTGCTATCAAGAATGCAATGGGTAAGGATCAGAGCGAATACAAGAGTATGACTTACGAGGGATATGGCCCTCACGGAATCGCAGTATTCGTTGATACTCTTACTGATAACACAACTCGTACTGTTGCCGATGTCCGCTCAGTATTCAACAAGTTCAGCGGAACTCTCGGAACAACAGGTTCTTTGGCATATCTTTTCGACCATAAGTGTGTATTCACATTCAAGAAGGCTGCCGATACAGATATGGAAGAGCTTATCCTTGAGCTTATCGATTTCAACGTAGACGACGAATTCGATGAGGACGAGGAAGAGGGTACAATCACAATCTACGGCGACCCTAAGAGCTACGCTCAGATTCAGAAGTTCCTTGAGGAGAAGGGTTTTGAGGATATTGGTGGTGAGTTCACTTATATTCCAAACGATTTGAAGGATGTTACTGATGAACAGCGCGCATCTATCGACAAGATGGTTGAGCGTCTTGAGGAGTTCGACGATGTTCAGAGCGTATTCACTAACATGAAGCCAGCCGAGGCTTAATCTATCAGATGAAAAAGGTTTATCAGACGCAGGGAACTTGCAGCAAGTTTATCGAGTTTGACGTTGAGGACGGAATCGTAAACGACGTAGTCTTTTACGGCGGATGCAACGGAAATCTTCAGGGAATAGCCCGTCTTGTGAAGGGTATGAAGGTGAATGATGTCATTTCTCGGCTCGAAGGCATAAACTGCGGCGGAAAGGGCACTTCTTGTCCCGACCAGTTAGCCAAGGCTCTGCGCGAACAGATTGAAGGAATTTGATTCTTTTAGATTATAAAATAAAACTTTTTAAAAAGGATTACTTTTAGGTAATCCTTTTTTTATTTGAATATAACTTAAATATTTATAAAAGTTGTGTGAATTGAAAAATGTTTTTATTTTTGCATGATTTTTAAATAAATATAAAAATACTGTTATAACAACAATATGAAGTCGGACATCGAAATCGCGAGAGAAAGTAAACTTGAGCCGATAGAGAACATTGCAAGAAAGATAGATATTCCTTTGGAAGAACTCGAACTTTACGGCAAGTATATTGCAAAAGTTCCAGAGAGGCTTATTGACGATTCGAAGGTGAAAGAAAGTAATTTGATTCTCGTCACGGCAATCACTCCAACAAAGGCGGGCATCGGAAAGACCACAGTTTCAATCGGTCTAGCCCTTGGTCTAAACAAAATTGGCAAGAAAGCAGTTGTGGCATTGCGCGAGCCTTCGCTCGGTCCGTGCTTCGGAATGAAGGGCGGCGCTGCGGGTGGCGGTTATGCACAGGTTCTTCCGATGGAGAAGATAAACCTTCATTTTACGGGCGATTTTCATGCCATAACGAGTGCGCATAACATGATTTCTGCTTTGCTCGACAATTACATCTATCAGCATCAGGATGATGGATTTGGTTTGAAGCAGGTGCTGTGGAAGCGTGTTCTCGATGTGAACGACCGTTCTTTGCGCTACATCGTCACAGGTCTCGGACCAAAGACGAACGGTATAACTGCCGAGAGTGGATTCGATATAACTCCGGCATCAGAGATTATGGCAATTCTCTGCCTTAGCAAGGATGAGGACGATTTGCGCAGAAGAATCGAGAATATTCTGCTTGGAATCACGCTCGACGACAAGCCTTTCACCGTTAAGGATATGGGTGTGGCTGGTGCGATTTGCGTGCTTTTGCGCGATGCCTTGCATCCAAATTTGGTTCAGACAACCGAGAATACGCCTGCCTTTGTGCATGGCGGTCCGTTTGCCAACATTGCTCACGGCTGCAACACGGTCTTGGCAACGAAGTTAGCTATGACATACGGCGATTATGTCATCACCGAGGCTGGATTCGGTGCCGACCTTGGAGCAGAGAAGTTCTACGATATAAAGTGCCGAAAGTCTGGCATCAGTCCAAAACTGACCATTATTGTGGCAACAACTCAGGGCTTGAAGATGCATGGCGGCGTTCCGTTGGAGCGCATCAAAGAACCAGATGAACTCGGTCTTGTGCAGGGCTTGCAGAATCTCGACAAGCACATCCGTAATTTGAGAAAATTCGGTCAGACGGTGATTGTCTGCTTTAATCGTTTTGCAACCGATGTCGATTCTGAGTTGGAGCTCGTCAGAAAGCATTGCGAGGAACTGGGAGTAGGCTTTGCCATCAACAATGCCTTTACCGAAGGTGGCGACGGTGCTGTTGAACTTGCAAAACTTGTGGCTGAGACGGTTGAGAAGAATCCTTCGGAGCCGCTGAATTATGCCTATAGCGACGATGATTCGGTAGAGGAGAAGATTTATAAGGTGGCTCACAACCTTTATGGCGCGAGCATCGTAACATACAGCAGTGCTGCAAAGAAGATGATGCAGAGAATTGAGCAGTTGGGCGTTTCGCACTTCCCAATCTGTATCGCCAAGACTCAGTATTCGTTCAGTACCGACCCTAAGATTTACGGTGCGGTAGATAATTTTCCGTTTGCCGTGCGCGACATCGTGATAAATCAGGGAGCAGAGATGCTTGTCGTCATTGCCGGAGAGATCCTCAGAATGCCGGGATTGCCAAAAGTTCCGCAGGCCGAGAAAATCGACATCGTAAACGGTCAGATTGAAGGTTTGTCATAGCAAAAGCATAAGTGTGTTCTCTTCCTGTAATAAGGAAGGGCAATCATATAAAAGAAAGTCCTTATACGGACAATTAAGAATGAGAGGTTAAGAAAGAGAAGGCTGCAAGATTCGTTTCTTGCAGCCTTTGTTGTATTCATCAGTTTTCTGACGGTTTCTCGAAAATCTGGTTGTTTGCGCTTGTAACAGGAAGCGGCTCAACGTGGCGGATGTAGATATCGCGTTGTGGGAACGGAATCTCAATGTGATTAGCGTTGAGGGTGTTATAGATGCTCTCCTTGATCTTTGCGCAGACGGCAATCTTCTTCTCAACAAGAACCCAGAAGGTAACGTACAGATTAACGCTGTTGTCGCCGAAATCGTTGAAGATTACGCCGTAAGTCTGGTTCTTTGCCGTGCTGATGATGTCTCTGCCCAGATTATCCTTCTGAATCTCCTGTTCGATACATTTCACGAGCAGCTGGCGCACTTCCTCTACGTTTGCACCGTAAGCCACGCCAACAGGGACTTTTACAAGCTCGTACAGATGGTTCTTTGTAAGGTTCTTGAAGTTCTTTGTAAAGAGCGAACTGTTCAGGAATGCAATCGTGCAGCCGTCGGCAGTACTGATTTGTGTACTCTGATATGTGATGCTCTCAACCTTTCCTCTTATGCCGTCGCACTCAATGTAGTCGCCGACATGCAGACGACCAGCCATGAGCGACATTCCGTAGAAGAAGTTCTCGAGCAAGTCCTTCATGGCGAAACCGACACCTGTAGCCAAACCTGCGGTGATGAGCGAGATTGCGCTCGTCGAGATGCTGAACCACTTCATCACAAAGATGCAGTAGATACCCCAAACGGCGATTGTCGTGGCGTTATCTGTAAGAGTATAGTTTGGACGGTTCTGACCGATAGTTGTAATCATTATGCCTTTTTCTTCCTTCAATGCCTGCGATTTTTTCTTGGCATATCTCCACCAGGCTTTTAGAGAATAGCAGATGTATCTGAAGATGAAGAACATTCCGATTACGAGGCAGATGCGTGCCAGCGACATCTGCAACTTTCCTTCTATATGAACGAATTCGAAGAAGAAGAAGTTCTTACAGATTTCCTGCATGTTAAATACTCCGGCAGCCCAGTTGATACAGAATAAAACAGAGATTACCGAGATGATTGGTACGAATGCCTGCTCAATGAAGTCGTAGAACCAAGTAATTCTAACGTATTCGCCACTCTTGTTCTTCATCACTTCCTCGGCGCTGTTGCGTTCTTTCTTAGTTGTGTTGCTGTCGTTTACAACCTCGTCAAGTTCTTTCGGACGCTTAGGCTCTGGACGGTTGTTGTTCTGAGCCTGCAACAGTTCGAACTTGTATTTGCGCTCGGCAGCCTTTCTTTTCTGAATTCTGAGATAAAGCACAACTTCGTGAAGAATGTACTTTCTCTTGTAGTTCTCAAGAATGTAATATATACATGTAATTGTCTGGATTGCAGTAAGCTGGAACAACCACCAGATGAAAATCTGTACAGCCAAGAGGGTGTATCCGCACCACGACATTATGGTTGATATTACCATCGATGCCAGCGCA
>JBGUGY010000060.1:0-3329 GCA_045111775.1 Bacteroidaceae bacterium
TCCGTTGAAACGGCTCTGGCAAAGGCTATCGAGGAGTCGAAAAAGGACAAGGCTGAAGAGGAATTCCTCCGCTTTCAGGTTGAACAGCTTGCTGCCCTCAACCTTAGCGACCCTAACGAGCAGCAAGAAATTGAGGACGAAGTGGAAACGCTTAGTCACGCCGAGGACATCAAAGCCGAACTCTTCAAAGTTGACAGCATAATGACGCAGGAGCACGGCGTTCTCGACATGATAAAGGAATGTTCGCACAGTCTGGCAAATCTCGAAAAGATGACTCCGACGGTTGCCGAACTCTATCAACGCACCGAAAGCGCATACATCGAGCTGAAGGACATCAGCAACGAAATAAGTTCGCTTCAGGAAAGTCTGGAATACGATCCGCAGCAGCTTCAGCAGCTAAACGACAGACTTAATGAGATATACGAGCAGGAGAAGAAGCACCATGTCAACAGCCTTCAGGAGCTGATAGACGTCTTCAACAATCTGCAAGAAAAACTCGACCTCATAGACAACTCCGAAGAGCACATCGCCGAACTGGAGAAGAAAAGAAGCGAAATGCTGAAAAAGGTTCAGCAGCAGGCAGATAAACTCAGCAGTCTGCGAACAAAGGCGGCAAAAGAAGTCGAAAAACAGATGATTGAACTTCTGAAACCACTCGGCATCCCTAACGTGCAGTTTGTCATCGACTTGCAGAAGAGCACGAAGCCAGAACCGTCGGGCATCGACAAGGTGAACTTCCTCTTCTCGGCAAACAAGAACGGAACGCTTCAGCAAGTATCGGCAGTAGCGTCAGGCGGTGAGATTGCGCGCGTAATGCTGTCGCTCAAAGCATTGATTAGCAGCGCGGTGAAACTCCCGACAATCATTTTTGACGAGATTGACACGGGCGTTTCGGGCAGCATTGCCGACAAGATGGCCGAGATGATGAAGAACATGGGACAGCAAAACCGTCAGGTTATAAGCATCACCCATCTGCCACAGATTGCGGCACAGGGAAAGAACCATTACAAGGTTTACAAAGAGGATAAAGACAACGGAACGGTGAGCCACATCATACAACTAACTCACGAGCAGCGAGTTGAGGAGATTGCGCACATGGTGAGCGGCGCAACGCTTACCGAGGCGGCTCTGAACAACGCAAGAGCCCTTCTGACTAACAACTGATAATAATCATTGAAAATGAAAAAAAATATACTTATCGCATTGTGTCTGGTAGCATCAACAACTATGGCACAGACGCCCAAGTGGGCATCGAAAATGAAAAAAGCGGTCTTCAGCGTCGTAACCTACGATGCCAACGGAAAGATAATAAACAACACTAACGGTTTCTTTATCAACGACAAAGGTGTTGCATTGTCCGACTATCGCTCGTTCGAGGGCGCATCGAAGGCTGAAATCATCGATGCCGACGGCAACAAATATCAGGTTAAGAACATCATCGGTGCAAACAATATCTACGACATCGTGAAGTTTACGGTAGACCTTCCGGCAAAGAGCAAAATTACCTTCCTGAACCTCGCATCTGCAAAGGTTGAAAAGAGTCAGACGGTGTATCTCCTGCCATATTCAACACAGAAGAACGTGACTTGCCAGCAGGGAATCGTCGAGGAAGCATCGCTCGCAGCGCAGAAATACAGTTACTACACATTCAGCTTCAAGGGCAACGAGAAGTACACCAGCACGCCTGTTCTCAACACCAACGGCGAGTGCATCGCCCTTGTTCAGAAGTGTTCAGGCAACGATGCCAAGGTCTACGGTATGGACGTTCTCTACGGCTCGGACATGCAAATTTCTGCCATGTCTGGAAACGACCCTAACTTGAAGAGAATCAACATAAAATCGGATATTCCAGACGAGGTGAACGACGCTCTTGTCTACATGATGATGAACGCCGGCAACATGACCGACGAGCAGTACATCAACATGGTTGACGACTTTGTGAAGAAGTTCCCGAACAGTCCCGACGGCTATCTTCGCCGATGCAACTTCTACGTTGATACTCAGAAGTTTGAGCAGGCTGAGGAAAATCTGAAACTGTTCATCGAGAAGACAGAAAAGAAGGATGATGCGTGCTACAACGTGGCAAACGTAATCTATCGCAAGTGCCTGAGTTTCCCAGAGCCTGTCTACAAGGACTGGACGCTCGACCGTGCACTTCGCGAGATTCAGACAGCCATCGCGCTTAACAAGATGCCGTACTACACTCAGCTAATGGGCGATATTCTCTTCGCCCAGAAGAAGTACGACGGCGCGTTCGATGCCTATCTTGATGTCTGCCACCAGCCAAAGGCAACTGCCGAAAACTGGTTCGCGGCATCGAGAGCAAAAGAGATGATGGGCGGCGACAAAAAGGAGTGCATCGCCTTGATGGACAGCGCATTGAATACATTCATCAAGCCATACACATCGCAGGCTGCTCCGTTCCTCTACGAGCGCGCTCAGCTAAAGGCTGAACTCGACATGAATAAGGAGGCTTGGGAAGACTACAACGAGTGTCAGAAGGCACAGGGCATCCACATCGGCGCGGAGTTCTTCTACCTTCGCGAGCAGACCGAACTGAAGCTGAAGATGTGGCAGCAGGCTTACTTAGACATCAACAAGGCTGCCGAGATTGCTCCCGAGGAGATTACCTTCCAACTCGAACTAGCATCTGTCTGCCTGAGAGTCAACAAGATAGACGAGGCTATCGCCGCTGCACAGAGAGCCGCAAACATCGACGGCAACTGCGCAGACGCCTTCAGAATCTTGGGATTCAGTCAGGCACAGTAGGGCGACAAGGTCAATGCAAAAAAGAATCTTGAAAAGGCAAAGAGTCTTGGCGATACCAAAGCCGATGACTTGATTAAAAAATTCTGCAAATAAAGTGAAGAGATTTCTCAACGAGATAAAGAACTTTATCGACAAAAACGCTCTTCTGAGCGAAAACGACAGAGTCATCGTTGCCCTTAGCGGCGGCGCTGACTCTGTCTGTCTTATCCGCGTTCTGCAAAGGCTCGGCTACGAATGTGTGGCGGCGCACTGCAACTTCCATCTGCGCGGCAACGAAAGTATGCGCGACGAAGAGTTCGTCACTACCCTATGCCAACGCCTCGGAATCACGCTTCACAAGGTCGATTTCAGCACCGCCGAATATGCCGTGCAGCACAAGCAAAGCATCGAGATGGCGGCGCGCGAACTGCGCTACGAATGGTTCGAGAAACTGCGCGTGCAGACCAATGCCAAGGCTATTGCCGTGGCGCATCACATGGACGACAACGCCGAGACTTTCATGCTGAATCTCTCGCGCGGAACAGGCATTCAGGGATTGAAGGGCATGAGCGCGCGAAACG
>JBGUGY010000061.1:0-14034 GCA_045111775.1 Bacteroidaceae bacterium
TAAGATGCAATGATGTTTCGGTTTTTCAGAACTGTTCCGTCGAAAGCCTTAACATCGGCAAACTGCTCGGTTACCGTTGCGCCGTATTTTTTGAAAGTCACAACCAGATAATCTCCGCACTTGTCGTGAGCCTTAGAATTCATCGTTCTTGGCCCAAACTCGCATTGCTTCTGGACAAAAACAAATGCGCTGTCTTCGTTAAAAGACGGAGCAAGAACAACAGAATCGGCCTCTGCATTGCCAGACTTTGAAGTCTGACTGTGGCAAGCCGAAAAGAACAGAGTTACTAAAGGCAGTAAAAAAACAATCTTATTTATCTTCATACAAAGAATTTATATCAAAAGCGGATGCAGCCCTTTGCCTGAACCTCTGTCATGACACGAAGGAAGTTTCCGCCCCATATTTTTCGAATATCTTCTTCACTATATCTTTCTTTCAGCAGAAGACGAGTGAAATTTATTAGTTCGCTTGCCGATGCACATCCCGGCACTCCGCCATCGCCATCGAAATCTGTGCCGATGCCAACATGGTCGATACCCATTATATCGACAGCCCTATTGAGATGAGCGATAGCATCGAGAATCGTTGCCTTGCCGTCGGTGCGAAGGAAGCCATTGTACAGCGTTACCTGCATCACTCCGCCTTTCTGAGCGAGTTTTCGCATCTGGTCATCAGTGATGTTTCGAGGATGATTGCACAACGCGCGACTGTTTGAATGCGAGCATACAATTGGTGTAGAACTTATATCGAGCGCATCGTAAAAGCTCTTCTCGCCACCGTGCGAAAGGTCGACCATCATTCCAACGCGGTTCATCTCCTTGATAACCTTCTCGCCAAAATCGCTAACGCCGTTATGCTCGTTTGCGCCCTTTGCCGAGTCGCAGATATCATTGTCGCCGTTGTGGCAGAGCGTCATATAAACCACGCCACGCTTTCTGAAAGCCTCCACGTTGGCGATATCTTTTCCTACGGCATATCCGTTTTCGATACCCATCATAATCGCCTTTTTGCCTTCGCTTTTTAAGCGATACAAATCGGCTGGAGAATATGCTATGCCTACCGCCGAACTGTTGGTAGCAGCCATTGCCTCAATCTCCGACAGAATATTGTTAGCCTTTGCCGTTGCTGCAAGCAGAGAATTGTCGTCGCGCTCGAGTTGCTTTAGATAAGCAACCATAATCGTAGCATCGAGCCGACCTTCGCGCATCTTGTGCAAATCGACGAGGATTTTCGGGTCACGACGGTCGAAATGAATATCTTGGTCGAAGAACATCGGCGTGTCGCAATGCGAATCGAGCGACAAAACCTTGTCGTGAACCGCCTTCGCTTTCATGAACGATGACGATTCGCCAACCAACCACTCAAATAGCGGCATCATACTATCGTCACCTCTCAAGGCGAAACATTCGGGATGCCACTGAACACCGATTATCGACTTATGTTCTGACGATTCGACAGCCTCAATAACACCATCGGGACTCGTTGCCGATACCCGAAGATGAGGGCCGGCATTCTTCACCGCCTGATGATGGAACGAATTGACGAACAATTTTTCTGAGCCGAAAACTGATGCCAGAACGCTATCCTTCTCAACATTAACGCTGTGCGATGCAATGCTTCGGTCAAGATCCTGAGAATGCTTCAGATGCACGCCCTCCTGCTGCGAATAGATGTCCTGATAGACTTCTCCACCAAGAGCCACGGCAATCATCTGAATACCACGGCAAATGCCAAGCATCGGAATCTGACGGTCGAAAGCCAATCGGGCAAGAAAAAGTTCCTGCTCGTCGCGCATGAAGTTTATCGAGTGAAGCTCGCGCACAGGCTCCTCGCCCACAAACAGCGGGTTAAGGTCTCCCCCACCCGAGAACAGAAGTCCGTCAACACGGTCGAGCACCTCGAGCATCGCCTCCTTGTCGGTAAACGGAGGTATGATGAGCGGCGTTCCGCCAGCCTTTAGTACAGACTGATAATAACCCTCGGCAATGGTACAACTGGCATCGCTGTAATTACCAGTAATTCCGATTATTGGTTGTCTTCCGTGGCTTGGGCATTCAGAATGAAAAACTTCATCGCACGCCCCCTTCCAGTCGAACGAATTCATTCTCATCAAGCCTCTTCCTGCTCCTCTGATTTGTTAGCCTGAATTGGAATTTCCTTCTTTATGCTCTGCTCAAGCGAGATAAGAGTCTCGGTTGACACAACACCCGGAATTTCCTGAAGCTGATTGTTGAGCAAATCCATAAGATGCTCGTTGTCGCGTGCATAAAGCTTAGTAAGCATTGTGTAAGGACCGGTTGTGAAATGGCACTCCACAATCTCAGGAATCTGATTGAGACGTTCAACCACATTCTTGTACATTGAACCTTTCTCAAGTTTGATTCCGACATAAGTACAAGTGTAGTAGCCCAACTTCTTCGGATTTACGTTGTAGCCAGAGCCAACGATTACGCCCATATCGAAAAGACGCTGTACGCGCTGATGTATTGCGGCGCGTGAAACGCCACACTCAGCAGCAACATCCTTGAATGGTATTCTTGCATTTCCTGAGATGATTTTCAGTATCTGTCTGTCCAAACTATCTATTTTCTCCATAATAAAAAAATTATCAATTTGTAAGCAAATATAAAAAATATTTTTAACTTCATCAAGTTATGGCAGAAAAATGCAACAAAAAAAGCGCTACAAACAGATGTAGCGCTTCCTTTATTGTTATTTCGATATCTTTTGCCGACTATTTTTTGGCACGGTGACCACCGTGTTCTGGTTTTTCGACAATATCGAGCAATTCGACTGTAAAAATCAGCGTTGAGTAAGCAGGAATCTGTCCTGCTGCTCGTGCACCGTAGGCCAAATCCTCTGGGATGTACAACTCCCACTTTGAGCCGACAGGCATAAGTTTCAGAGCCTCGGTCCAGCCCTTGATAACCTGAGTTACGCCGAATTCAGCAGGCTCGTTACGCTTGTACGAACTGTCGAAAACTGTTCCGTCGAGCAGTTTGCCTTCGTAATTTACCTTTACGTAACTTGTATCCACAGGAATCTCTCCCTTACCCTTTGTAATGATTTTGTACTGAAGTCCGCTTGGCAAAGTAACAACGCCCTTTTTCTTCTTGTTTGCAGAAAGGAACGCGTTGCCAACAGCCTTAGCCTCAAGCTCATTCTTCTTCTTTATGCTGTCAACGCCGTTTTTCAGATACATCTGAGCATCTTTTGTGGAGAAGTCAGACTTGCCCAAAACGGCTGCCTTGAAACCAGCAATCACATTCTCGGGAGAAACGGTGTAGGCACTATCGCCATCGAGCTGCGTCTTGTTGAAGTTGAAAATCATATCCATCAACTGCGGAGCAACATTCAAGCCTGCATAGTATGCAACCTTCTCCTTGTCGTTTACGCTGTTGAAATAATCCTCCAAACCACGGATAAAATCGTTCATGCAAGAGGCTGTATCAACATTCAGTTTCTGAACAAGGAAAGGCTTCAAGCCCTGTGAGTTTGCAACTCCGAGAGCATAGCCAAGCGAATCGGTGTTTGGGAGTTTAACCTCTCTTACGGCGACTTCTGTCTTAGCCTCTTTCTTGTTGTTTTTCTTGGCTTTCTGAGCAAACGCAAATGTGCTGCACAGAAGAGCCAACGCAATAACGCTATAACGAACAGACTTCATTATTTGTTATCCTCCTTCTCGATACCAACAAGTTCAACCTCAAATACAAGAGTTGAGAATGGCTTAATCTGACCAGCCTCACGCTCTCCGTAAGCAAGTTCCTGTGGTATGTAGAGCTTCCACTTTGAGCCTACAGGCATAAGCTGAAGAGCCTCAGTCCAACCCTTGATAACCTGATTTACACGGAACTTAGCAGGCTCGTTGCGCTTGAATGAGCTGTCGAACTCTGTTCCGTCGATAAGAGTACCGCGGTAGTTAACCTTTACCATGCTGTTCTCTGATGGCTTCTCGCCCTTACCCTCGGTGATAACCTCGTACTGCAAACCGCTTGGAAGAACCTTAACCTTTGCGTTCTTCTTGTTGTTTGCAAGGAAGTCCTCGTTCTTCTTCTTATAATCGCCATACTGCTTCTCCATAGATGCCTTCTTGATAGCCTCCATCTTAACGCGAGTAAGCTCCTGAGCCTTCTCTACAGACATCTGACCGCCCTTGCCTGTAGCACCGGCAATGAAACCTGCCATGAAGTTCTTCATGCTGATAGTCTGAGTTGAATCCTCGCCGAAAAGCTCGCGGTTGATGCCCTGCTTCATCTGGCCGCCAATCTGCTGACCAATTGTAACACCTGCGTAGTATGCAGCCTTCTTCTTGTCATCGCCTGCAGTAGCACCCTCTGTCAAACCCTTGACAAACTCATCCATATAAGTAGTATCAACGCCTACACGCTGTACAAGATAATCCTTAAGTCCCTGAGTCTGTGCCATACCGATAGCATAGCTCAATGTGTCAAGATCTGATGACATATCTGCCTTTGGGGCGCTGTTAGTACATGATGCAGCAAAGCCTGCCAATGCCACCATGCCGATTACGATTGATTTTTTCATGTTTTTGATTTATTAAAAAGTTATTTGAATTCTGAATAATTTTAAAGAACCTCGATAAGCTCCACATCGAAGATAAGCGCGCTGTATGGAGGAATTGAGCCGCCAGCACCCTGAGCGCCGTAGCCAAGCTCGTAAGGAATGAAGAAGCGGTATTTTGCGCCTTCTTTCATAAGCTGTACGCCCTCGGTCCAGCCCTTGATAACCTGATTCAGACCGAATGTAGCAGGAGCGTTGCGCTTGTACGAGCTGTCGAATTCTGTTCCGTCGATAAGAGTGCCTGCATAGTGGCACTTAACCTGACTTGTTGCACCCGGATTCTTTCCTGTTCCCTCTTTCAAAACCATATACTGCAAGCCGCTTGGCAATACGATAACGCCTTCTTTCTTTGCATTTGCTTCAAGAAAAGCCTTGCCCTCGGCCTCTGCCTTCTTTGCTTTCTCGGCAGCACCCTCTACAGCGTCCTTTATTCCCTTCAGGAAATCGTCCAAACTTGGAAGGTCTGCAATACCCATTCCTACTAATTGCTGACCAATGTTAAGGCCTGCAGAGTAACTCTGTTGATCCATTATTATAAAATTGTTTTTATTTATTATTATTTAATTCTTTAAAGCATGCAAATTTACGTTTTTATTTGAATGTAGTAAGATTGTTTGCTTATTTTTTTAGTATTTTTGCATTATTATGCTAATTTTAACGTATTTATCATGAAAAAAATCGTTGTACTAACAGGCGCCGGAATGTCGGCAGAAAGTGGCATAAGCACATTTCGCGATTCGGGCGGACTATGGGAGCAGTATGATGTTATGCAGGTAGCATCTATTGAAGGTTACATTGCCAATCCGGCACTCGTAACGCAGTTTTATAACGAAAGGCGCAAGCAACTCTTCGATGTTGAGCCGTGCCGCGGTCATGAACTATTAGCAGAACTCGAGAAGGACTACGATGTCACAATCATAACACAAAACGTTGACAATCTGCACGAAAGGGCTGGAAGCAAGCACATAATACACCTTCATGGCGAACTTATGAAGGTTACGTCTTCAAAATCGCCAAACAATCCGCGATATATCAAGGAACTAACCAAAGACAATCTCGAAGTAAAGATTGGCGACCTTTGCGAAGATGGCTCTCAGGTGCGTCCGTTCATCGTGTGGTTTGGCGAGCAGGTTCCGATGATGGAAGAAGCAATAAACTACGCCGAGAAAGCCGATATTTTCTTGATAATCGGAACATCGCTTAATGTTTATCCAGCTGCCGGACTGATAAACTACGTTCCGCGTTCGGCAAAGGTTTATCTTATTGACCCAAAGGCGGTTTCGGTGCCCGGCTCGCACGATGTAAAGATTATAGCCAAAGGCGCATCGGAAGGTGTTAAGGAATTTATCGACGATATCAAGAATCTATAGATAAAAAGAAAGGAGAATACGCGGAATCAGTATTCTCCTTTTTATTTTTTCAGATACATTTTTCTTTCAAGAAACGCTCAACGCCTTGACTTATCGACTCAAGTCCGAAATCCGCAGGATTCACTTCGCTTAGCGGAATCCATCTGTAATTGGCAACATCATCCATCGGACGGATTTCAGAAGAAATATCTACCGTACACTCAAAGAACATATCGAGCGTATGAACGGTGAAGCCGCTGTAAACGTACCGGTTTGAGTTTGAAAAGATGTATTTCTTCGACTTTACTGTCAGCCCGAGCTCCTCCAACACCTCGCGTTCAATGCCCTGCTCTGCCGTTTCGTAGCAGTCAACGAAACCTCCGGGGAGGTCGTACGTGCCTTTTGCGGGCTCTTTTGCGCGCTCTACAACGAGCAGTTTGCCGTCATCGACAATGAAGGCTGCCGTTGATGCAGCCGCGTTAAGATAGAGCACGAAGCCGCAAGATTCGCATCGCTTTGACTTGAAATCGTTTTCAACAAAGCGTCCGCCACAGCACGGGCAGAACTTGAATTTTTGCAACGGATGTTCCATTATTCAGAAACGAAAGGAGCAAAGACTCTCGAGAACTCCTCGCACTCAGACAAGCGTCCGTTTACAAGCGTAACGGTATCGACCTGCGCCTTTATCACAAGTTTATTATCAGATGCGCGATAGATGTCTTGGAAGAAGACATAGCGAAGTCCCTCCTTCTTCAGATAAAGCTTCGACACGAAATCGTCGTCGCTCTTCAGCGGAGTCTTGAACTGAATGTTGATGCGTGCAACCACGGCGTCGATGCCACGAGTGTGCATCTCGACGAAGTTTACGCCAAGGCTCAGCAAAAACTGATGGCGTGTGTGCTCAAGATAATGCTGATAGTTGGCATTATTCACAATTCCCTGAATGTCGCACTCGTAGTCGCGAACCTTCATCTGAAGTTCATAAATATATTTGTCCATATTTTTCGTTCTTTTATTTCAATTTAAACAGCAAGTTTTCAATGGTTTCTCCGAATACGGGATGTATAGCCCGAGGCGCAATCTCTGCCAAAGGCTCCATAACAAACATACGCTCGTGCATAAGTGGATGAGGAAGCGTGAGAACATCGGTCTGCAACACCAAATCGTCGTACATAAGCATGTCGATGTCGATGAGTCTGTCGGAATACTGTCCGCCAACCGATTTGTGCATGCGTCCCATCTCGCGCTCAATCTGCTGCGTCTCGTCGAGAACCTGCAAAGGCGCGAGCGATGTCGTGACTTTTACTGCCGAATTCAGGAACTTGTTTTCAGACTGAAAGCCCCACGGCTCAGTCTCGTAAAAAGCGGACTGGGCATCAACGTGCCCAATCCGCTTTTCGATATGCAGAATTGCCTGCTTCATAAGAGCGTATTTTTCGCCAAGATTTGTACCAAGACTGAAATATACTACACTCATATTCGCACTGAATTTTTAGTCTACAATAAGCATGGCGTCGCCGTAAGTGGCAAACGAGTAGTCGTTCTTCAGAGCCTCGTCGTAGGCATTCATAACCACATCATAGCCGCCAAACGCACAAACCATCATCAGCAATGTTGACATTGGAAGATGGAAGTTCGTAATCATTGCATCAGCAAGCTGGAACTCGTATGGAGGGAAGATGAACTTGTTTGTCCAGCCCTCGAACGGCTTAAGGCGACCGTCGGTGCTGACAGCTGTCTCGAACGCACGCATAACGGTTGTACCGATGGCGCAGACCTTTCTGCCTTCCTGCTTTGCAGTATTAACGATGTTGCAGACATCATCGCCCACGAACATCTGCTCAGAATCGGTCTTATGCTTTGTAAGATCCTCAACATCAATGTCTCTGAAGTTTCCAAGACCTGCGTGGAGAGTAAGGAACGCACTTTCGATGCCCTTAATTTCCATACGCTTAAGAAGCTCGCGAGAGAAGTGCAAACCTGCTGTTGGAGCTGTTACCGCACCCTCATTCTTTGCAAAGATGCACTGAAAACGCTCCATGTCCTCGTCGTCGGCATCTCTTCTTTCCTTCAGGAAATCAGGAATTGGAGCCTCGCCGAGAGCATAAAGAGCAGCCTTGAACTCATCGTGAGGACCGTCGTAAAGGAATCGCAGCGTACGACCTCTTGATGTTGTATTATCGATAACCTCGGCAACCATTGAATCGTCTTCGCCGAAGTAAAGTTTGTTTCCGATACGGATTTTGCGGGCTGGGTCAACCAAAACGTCCCACAAATGGAATTCTTCGTTCAGTTCGCGCAGCAAGAACACCTCGATGCGTGCTCCGGTCTTCTCCTTGTTTCCGTAAAGACGGGCTGGAAAGACCTTTGTATCATTAAAAACGAATACATCTTTCTCATCAAAATAGTCGAGCACATCCTTGAAAACCTTGTGCTCAATATCACCAGTCTTTTTGTGTACAACCATCAATTTGCACTCATCGCGATGATAAGAAGGACGCAGAGCAATCCTTTCCTCTGGAAGTTTAAACTTGAACTGTGATAACTTCATATATTGAAAATTTTATTCTGTTTTACAAAAATTACGCCTCTTCGGGCATTTCTATTTCCTGATTGTTGAGCCACTCCTCGAAATCCTCGAGTTGCAGACAGTCCTCAACCTTTACGTCGCCAACCCTTGTGCGTCGGAGCGAAGTGAGATAAGCTCCGCTGTTAAGAGCCTCGCCGATGTCTCTTGCCAATGCTCTGATGTATGTACCCTTGCTGCACACAACGCGAATCTTGATGTAAGGCAGTTCGCATTCCAGCAACTCAATCTCGTCGATGACGAGCGTCTTTGCCTTTAGCGGAACGTCCTTGCCCTTGCGAGCCAGTTCATAGGCACGATGTCCGTCAATCATGCAAGCCGAATAAGCCGGCGGCACCTGCTGAATCTCGCCCACAAACTTCTGAAGTGTTTCTTCTACCAACTCCTTGGTGATGTGCTCAACAGGGTAGGTCTGGTCTTCGGGATGCTCCATGTCGAACGATGGGGTAGTGGCTCCGAGTTTCAGACCAGCGATATACTCCTTGGTATGAGCCTGCAACTGATCTATCTTCTTTGTTGCCTTGCCCGTGCAGATTATCAGAACTCCCGTTGCAAGAGGATCTAACGTGCCGGCATGACCAACTTTGAGTTTCTTTACACCAATCTTTTTCGAGATAAGATATCTTACCTTCGCTACCGCCTTGAACGATGTCAGGCGATAACCCTTGTCGATATAGACAATCTCTCCGTTAAGAAAATTCACCTATAAATATTGTTTTATGTTTAAGCAAAAGCAAAGCCAAGAGCAACCACTCCGATGATTGCACAATATACTGCAAAATATATCAGCTTGCATTGTTTAACAAACTCAATCATCCACTTGCAGGCAAAGCATCCGCTTACAAAAGCTGCGATGAAGCCCACAATCAGCGAAACTGCAGGAACGGCAACCATCTCAGAGCCGTGCTCTGCAAGATACTCGGCAGATGGAGCAAAGAAATGCTTGAAATCGAGCAAAGCCTCACCAAGTATCGGCGGAATGACCATCAGGAATGAGAACTGAGCCAGTTTCTTCTTGTCGTTGCCTAGAAGCAAGCCTGTTGCGATGGTTGAGCCAGAACGAGAAAGTCCCGGAAGGACGGCTACAGCCTGCGCAATTCCGATGATGAACGCGTGAAGCGGAGACAACTTCTCCTTAACTTTTTCGTCATTAACTCTGTAGAAATGAGTAAGAGACAGAAGCAATGCCGTAACAAGGAGACATGAGCCTACAATTGCCAGCTTTGCACTCTGGCTATGTCCATACAAAGCCTCGATAGAATCCTTGAGACACAATCCTACAATTCCCACAGGAATCATTGAAACCAAGATGTTTACAACGTACTTTGTCTCGTCGTTCCACTGGAACTTGAACAGTCCCTTGAAAATCCAAGAAACCTCTTTCCACAGAATAACGAGTGTAGAGAGCACCGTTGCAACATGCACCACGATATCAAATGTAAGTCCTCCAGCCTCTGCCTGAGGACCAAGAATAACCTTTCCGAGTTCGAGATGTCCGCTCGAACTTACTGGCAAATATTCGGTAAGTCCCTGAACAATACCCAGAATTAAAGCCTGAATCCAATCCATTAGTCCTTAATCTCCTTATTATCTTTTTTCTTGAACATTATTGCATAAATAATAAACAGGAAGCCGAAAAGACAGCACAAAGGAGCAACCTTAATTCGGCGGGCACTGAAAATGTCGGCATCGAATGTTCCCTCGGCAGAGCCAGAACCAGACATCAGAATGAAGCCGAGAACGACAAACACCATACCAACTGCCAACAAGATGAAATTCATCTTACTGAAAGCATAATTTGATCTATCCATTTTTGATTTTAAATATAATACAAATCCTTGTCCTTCAATTTCAGGTATCTGTTTACAGAGAAATAAGAAGAACACAATGTTATTATTATTCCGAATATAAATACGCTTGCACAGACAATAACAAGCATAAGCGGAGTTATAAACTCTTTCAAGTCTGGGTCGAACTGATACAAGGCATAAGCCGCGCACACAAGCATTACGTTTGCCACAACTGCCGCAATCAGACCAATCCAGAGGCTCTGAATAAGGAACGGACGACGGATGAAACTCCAGCTTGCACCGACAAGCTTCATGGTGTTTATCACGAATCGCCGCGAATAAATAGACAATCTGACCGTGTTGGTTATAAGACTAACGGAAATCATAGTCATGAAAAATGCTATGACCAACAACACCAGACAGATTTTGTTCGTATTCTGATTCACCATATCAAGAATCTCCTCTTGATAAACCACGTCGAGCACCTTCGGCTTGAGCTTAAGCTGCTTTTCAATCCACTTGATGCTGTCGGAATTTGCGTAGTTCGACTTCAAACTGATTTCAATCGATGCCGTGTAGGGATTATGTCCCAGAAAATCCTCGGGATCGGCTCCGAGGGCTATTGCCTGCTCTTTGGCGGCATCTTCGCGCGAGATGTAATCCTTGCTGCGGATAAAGTCGTACCGCCCCAAATCGCGCAGCAGAGCCTTTGCCTCGCCAACAGAAGTCTCGTCGCTCAGCAGAAGCGAGAACTTGATGTTCTCTTTAACGTAGTTCGACAAACTATATGCCGAAATTACAGAAAACACAATAACTCCGAGCAACAATAACACCATAGTGGTACTGATGCACGAAGTTACAAACTGTACATTATAGTATATAGCGCCTTTCTTCTTAGACATGTGGCAAAGTTAAAAAAAAACAGTGTAAAACCCTAATTTCGAGCTACTTTTTTTAGTCCATCACCTCAACGCCCTTCAATGTTGCCGAACTTGACTCGAGCACTTTGACCTTTACGAAATCGCCAATCTTGTGGTTTCCGCGATCGAAAACAACAACCTTGTTCTGCTCCGTGCGACCGAAAAACTGCTCTTTAGAACGCTTGCTGAAGCCCTCTACAAGCACCACGAATTCCTTGCCGATATCCTTTTTGTTGCTCTCGGCAGAAAGTTCGTTCTGCAAAGCGATGAGTTCGTTCAAGCGACGTATTTTGGTTTCCTCCGGGATGTCGTCGGGAATATGCTTTGAGGCGTATGTTCCCTCACGTTCAGAATATTTGAACATGAAAGCCGAATCGTAGCCGCAAATCTTCATCAGCGACAGACTTTCTTGATGGTCTTCCTCGGTCTCGGTGCAATATCCACAGAAAATATCGGTGCTCAGTCCGCAATCTGGAATAATACGGCGGATTGCCTCGACTCTGTCGAGATACCACTCGCGAGTATATTTACGGTTCATCAGTTTTAGGATACGCGAACTTCCACTCTGAACAGGCAGATGGATGTGCTTACAAACGTTCGGAACTTCAGCAATTACGCGCAAAGTCTCGTCACTCATATCCTTAGGATGTGATGTTGAGAAACGCACTCTCATGCCAGGAATTGCCTCGGCAACGCGGCGCAAAAGGGTAGGAAAGTCGATAACCTCGCCATCCTTCTCGAACTTGTAAGAATTCACATTCTGACCAAGAAGAGTTACCTCCTTGTAGTTTCTTTTCTGCAAATCGAGGCACTCGTTTATTATGCTTTCGATGTCTCGGCTACGCTCGCGCCCGCGAGTGTAAGGAACGATACAATAGTGGCAGAAATTGTTGCATCCGCGCATGATGCTGACAAATCCTGACACATGATTTGTACATATACGTTCAGGTATAATATCACGATAAGTCTCTGTGGTTGAGAGGTCTACATTTATTGCCTTATGACCGGTTTCAACCTGAGCAATAAGATTAGGCAATTCGAGATACGAGTCGGGACCAGCAACCAAATCGGTGTGATGATTGTCCATCAAATCGTTTTTTACATGCTCTGCCATGCAGCCAAGCACACCGATGTAGAAGTATTTTCCCTTGCTGCGCAAAACATTCAGCGCCTCAAGACGATTGTAGATTTTCTGCTCCGCATTGTCGCGGACAGAACAAGTGTTAAGGAAGACGGCATCGGCATCTTCTATCTTCTCACAAACGTCGTAATCTGCCATTTTCATGATTGAAGCCACAACCTCGCTGTCGGCAACATTCATCTGGCAGCCGTAAGTCTCTATAAAGAGTTTCTTCATTATAATCGATTATAAAATAGTGTGCAAAGATAATTCAAATAGTAGACAAACGCAAATAAAGCTGAGATTTTTCGTATTTTCGGATTGAACGATGGAAAAATTGCGCATACTGATTTTCCAAGAATTAGCGTCAAGATATGCACTGTATATGTTAACAAATGTTAACAAACGTTAATATTAGTAAATTACTCCTCGATTTTCTTGCAAAAATAAGGATTATTTACGATTTTTGAAACTGAAAAAAACATTAGATTTTTTCATAGTTAAGGTTTAGGTTAAAAATGGAGAGAAGGATCGCTGCGAAGCTGTCCTTCTTTTTCGTTTTATTGTTTTTTCTTTTTCAGATTATCAAGAACGCACTTTATGTTTCGCTGAAGCCCTTCGAACTTGGCGCGCTTGACCGCCGATCCCTTGAAAATCTTGCGATAGGTTTCGACGTCGAGTTTTTCCCAATCTGATGGAGTCATGTTCATGAACGTCTCGTTTGGCATGAAACCCTCTTCGTGAGTTGGCGAGGCGAATCGGTTCCACGGACATGCCTTGATGCATCGGTCGCAGCCGTAAACACAACTCTGCATGGCTTCTGAAGCCTCCTCGGGGATATTTTCTCTGTTTTCGATAGTCAGATACGACAAACATTTTCGCGCATCGAGCATTCTGTTTTCCTTCAATGCCTTTGTTGGACAAGCGTTTAAGCATCTTTGACACTTTCCGCAGCGTTCTTTTAACGGTTCGTCGGCAGAACATTCAAGATTTATAACCAACTCCCCAAGAAATACGTAACTCCCAAAGAACGGAATTACGACCTGCGTATGCTTTCCAATCCAACCGATGCCAGATTGCTGCGCCCAATATTTTTCGAGAATAGGAGCGGTATCGCAAAAAGCCCTCCCGCTAAATTCGGAAGCATCACCAAGAAGTTCGGCACGGATATCGTTAGGCTGCTCGTCAAGATATTTCGCAACGCTTTCGAGAAGATGGCGGAGTTTTTCCTTCATCACATCGTGATAATCCTTTCCGTAGGCATAATATGCAAACTGAAGCTGACTGTCGTCGAGTTTCTTCTCGGGATAATAATTAAGAGCAACGCTGACGACGGTTTTTGCACCATCGACAAGCAACTGCGGATTTGTTCTGATTTCGAAATAGTTGCGAAGATAGTCCATATCGGCACAATAGTCCTTGTCGAGACTTTCGCGCAACATCCTCTGCGCCTCGACGCTTACGGGCTGAGCCTTGGCAAGTCCACAAGCACAAAAGCCGAGGCGCGCGGCTTCGGCTTTTATGAATGCAGATATTTTCTGTTTACAGTCCATCAATCAAAAACTTTAAACTCGTAACCCTGCTCTTGCAGCCATTCGATAGACTGGGGGAGAGCGGTTTTGAGTTTGTCGATACTCTTCAACGAGTCGTGAAAAGTTATTATCGAGCCGTTACGGGCATATCGTTT
>JBGUGY010000062.1:0-3400 GCA_045111775.1 Bacteroidaceae bacterium
GCTCGATTTGTACGACAGCATTGGCAGCGACCGCTTCGTAGACAATGAGAATCAGACGTCTCTGCTTCTCGTAGAACTGATGAAGGCGAAGGCGCAGTGCATCTGCTACGAACTATTCCTACTTTTCTTCGGAAACCATCCGGTAAAGCCGCTTGAACTTAATCGTGCCGATGAGATTTTCCATCAGTTTATGCTCGACCTCAACGCAAATTACAAGACAGAGCGAAAGGTTGAGAAATATGCTGAAATGCAGAATCTTACGCCTCGATATTTTTCAAAGTTGATAAGGGATAGAAGCGGTTTGTCACCTGTTCAGTGGGTTGACCAGACCATCATTGCCGAGGCAAAGCAGGTGCTCGAATCGACTTCTATGTCGATAAAGCAGGTTGCGCTCGAATTTGGCTTCAGCAACCAGTCGTTCTTCGGAAAATATTTCCGTCAGCACACGGGAATATCTCCGTTCCAGTATCGCAAGCGAAATGCCAGATAGAAAAGCTTAGTCGTTGAGATAGAATTTCTCAACGGCAAAAGCAACGCCGTCTTCTTCGTTAGATAGCGTTATAAAGTCGGCAGCCTCTTTTACCACGTCCTGAGCGTTAGCCATGGCAACGCCAAGACCTGCGTACTGAATCATTGTGAGGTCGTTGAATCCGTCGCCGCAGGCAATCATCTCGTCCTTTGTCATTCCAATCTTTTCGAGCAGAATGGCAAGGCACTTTGCTTTGTCAATTCCCATTGGGACGAGTTCGAGGAAGAATGGCTCTGATCTGAACACGTTCATCTTGCCATTCAGATGTTCGAACATCTCCTTTTCGAGTCTGGCAAGCGGCTCAGGGTCGCCAACAATAAGACATTTAGGCAGTTCTTCTTCAACGGCATCAAGCCAGTTGTCAACCTTCATGCTCTTCATTTTGTTGAGCATTACTTCGTATTCAACATACTTGTCCGAAGGGTTTTCGCAGAAGACATATTCGTTCTTGTACGAAAGGATCTGAAAATCGTTGTCCTTTGCGCATTTATATAGATAAGGTAGAAGCGAACTGTCGAGCACATTCTGGTAAAGAACCTCTCCGTTGGCAAGATTGATTATTTTGCCGCCGTTGTACGACAGAATGTAGCCTCCGTAATGCTTTAGATTCAGTTGCTCGGCAAGTGGCATTATTCCGAAAGTCGGTCTGCCCGAAGCCAATACAATTTTCAGTCCCTGTTGCTGTGCTTTTTCGAGAACCGAAAGAGTGTGTGGCGTAATTTCCTTTTTCTTGTTGGTAAGAGTGCCGTCGAGGTCGAGCACCAGAATCTTGTATTTACTCATTGTTGTCCGATTGTTCTGCGGCGCGCAGAATTAGTGTTGTTGCGCCGAGTGTGAAGATTGCTCCGTCTTCGAGTCTGACTTGTTCCTTGTTTCCGAGAATATCGTTGTTGTAGAATACGCCCACCGCGCTTTTCGCATCGCGCAGATTGTAGACGAGTTCGCCGTTCTTGTTGCGCTTGACATTGATGATGCAGTGGCGGAAGTCAACGCTCGGGTCGGTTGTCTCGATAGGGCAGTTGATGTTGGTATCGCGGTTGAAGCGTCCAATCTCGTTGTCGCCCTCTCTCAGCGGAATAACCTGCTTGTATGCAAATTGGTTTTCGATAACAACAATGCTACCGAAAGCCTCTTTGTTCTCTTGTTCGTCAATCTTTTCTTCCTTGCGTGTGGCTTTTAGCTTAGACACACCAATTCGTATGCTGAATTGTTTGTTACATTCATCGCATACGAACACAAGCGACTGACCGTCTTTGTATTTGGTCTCGTCGAACAGTATATAGTTCTGACATTTAGGACACCTTACTCTCTTCATCTTATTCTTGCTTTAGAACCCAAGAATCGGTGAAAAATCTGTTCTCTCTCAACTTCTTCAGTTCGTTCAGAGCCTCTTCTTTTGAAGAATAGCTGCCGTAAACAACTCTGATGATATTGTTGCTTTCGTAAAGGTGTGTCTTCTTGAAGCCCTCGCTCTTCAGTTCCTCGACAAACTTTAGTGCCGATGTGCGTGGAACTGCGCTTGCCACAACAACGCAATATTTCTCGTCTGAAGAAATAGTTGCTGCCTCGGCTGGAACTGCTGCGGCTGTTGTACCTGCACTCTGGTTTGCTGCAACCTCCTGCTTTGGAGTAGCCTTAATAGCAGGAGCTGCGTTTACAGTCTCCATTGGCTGTTCAAGGCTGATGATGGCTGTTGCGAGCGATTTATCCTTTATTGCGTCGAACAGCTTGCCTTGGTTGTTCGATGCGTAGTATGCTTTGTTTACATAAGTGTTCTCAACCTTGTCGGGAACAAGGAAGAAAAGCAGAATAGCGGCTGCTACGGCAACCGTATTTCTTATCCAACTCAATTTCAGATTGATGTTAATAGATTTGTTCTTGTCGTCGCTGCCAGCCTCTGGCTTCACGATTGTGAATACCGACTGATGCGCAGCCTTGCTCTCGTGCTTCTTCTCAGCAGGCTGTGCTGCGACAATTCTTCTCTGTGCGCTCTCTTCGGTCTCTGCAACGTCCGAAAGTGCCTTCATCTCAAAAGAACTGAATCCGTACAGATATGGTGAGAGTGCTCCCGCCTGATTAGGAGAGAAACTGTAAACATCATCTATGTTCATTGAAAGTGTGCCGATGCCGTTAAGTTCGTATTCGCCTTCCTTGCGCAATACTTCGATAAGTTCGTTAACTTCTTCTTCAACTCTTTTCGTTGCCTCGGGAAACGAATCGTCGTACGTTTCCATATAAGATTGCACGAGCAGTCCGTCGTTCATGCTCAGATGTGCATTAAAGCCGATTGTACGGCTTGGTGGAAGAAATATGTTCTCCTCCTCAACACGACGCGCCGACACATGTTGTGCCAGAAAGCCTCCCAGCCCCGGCACAATTACGCAGTCGTTTGTCAACAATAAGACCTCAATATGTCTTGCTAAATTTATCATGCTGCAAAATTATAATAAAAAATCCACATTCCACCATATTATTGACCAAAAAATCCTAATTTTTTTGACTATAATATTGCCGTTTGTTTTTTTTTTCTACCTTTGCAGAAAAATAAGACGAGATAGCATTTTGCGATTACAGATTGTTTGTTCGCCTTAAATAAAAGAAGATGAAAATATTAAACTTTTTTTCAGGATTGGCAACAGTTTTTTGTGTCGTTTCTTGCTCTTCGGACAAGGTTACGGAAAAGTCGGGAGAGGACGAGGAGGCAAAAAAGCTTTTTCAGGGAGTTTGGGTTGATGATGATACCGAAGAGGCCATTTTTCAGGCCAAGGGTGATTCGATTTTCTACCCAGACGGTTCGGTTGCACCTGTTTACTTCGAGATTGTTGGTGATACACTTGTTTTTAAGGGCGGAACAGAAACGCACTACAAGAT
>JBGUGY010000063.1:0-5406 GCA_045111775.1 Bacteroidaceae bacterium
ATGCTCGGAACGGTATAGCGCAAGAATGGAATAGCCGAAGAGTATGATGAACATGAGAATCAGCGAAACGACGTATGGCGACAGAAAATCGGCATAGACCTGCGGTGTCTCGCCGAAGGCTGAGTTGTACATTCTGAAGCAGTTTCCGACGCTTATAGCCGTAAACGTTACGCCAAACATAATCTTAGAATCGCGGTACTTGCTCAGCTTGAAACTTCCGGTAGGCCAACACACAAGCATTGTCAAGCCCAGAGCCAGACTGAAAAGACCGAACAATAAGAATGAATACTGATATATCGTTAATTCCATGATTTTACCTCACTGGTTGGTTGATGCTGAGTTCTGATAAATATCCCGTTATCCAACTGTTTCCCGGAAGAAGTCGAGCATCTCGAAAATCTCTTTCTTGTCTGCGCTCTGATTTATGCGGATGTCTCCAATCTCTCCCATCAGCGTGAAGTTGATGACGCCGGCGGTATTCTTCTTGTCGTGCGTCATCAGTTCGTAGAGTCGGTCGTACTTCTTGCAGTCGAACGCGAACGTTCCGTAGTACTGCTTAATGTAGTCTACCGTCTGGCGGAGCTTGTCCTTCGGAAAGTCGGTCTTCACGGCACTAAGGTAGAGTTCGCACACCATTCCCCACGCCACGGCATATCCGTGCAAGACTGGACGGTTTTCTTCAAGAGCCAGACTCTCGAAGGCATGTCCGGCGGTATGTCCGAGGTTCAGAGCCTTGCGTATGCCCTTCTCGAACGGGTCTTCCTCAACAATTCTTTCTTTTATGGCAACACTTGTGGCAACCATCTGCTGCAAGTGCTTGTAATCTACGTTCTGAAGGTCGAAGTTAAGAAGTTCACTCCAGTTCTCGGTATTGCTTATCACGCCGTGCTTCAGCATCTCGGCATAACCCGATGCGATGTTTGCCGCATCAAGCGTCTTCAGAAATTCGGTATCGAGAAGAACAGACGATGCCGGGCTGAACACGCCAATCTCGTTTTTCAGTCCGTTAAAGTTGATGCCAGTCTTTCCGCCCACCGAAGCGTCGACCATAGCCAGCAGCGTTGTAGGGATGTTAATGTAGTTTATGCCTCGCTTAAAGGTCGATGCTGCAAAGCCGCCAAGGTCGGTAACCATTCCTCCTCCGAGGTTTATCATAAGCGAGTGGCGTGTTCCGCCGTTGTCGCCCATCTGCTTCCACACCGAGGCTATTGTTTCAAGATTCTTGTGCACGTCGGTTGCTCCGATAACGATGTGTATTGCATCCTTCAGGCACCCGAATTTCTCAATCATGGGCCAGCACAAATCCTTTGTGGTGACATCCGTAAGGACGAACAACTTGTCGTGCGGACACTTCTCAACTGCGTGTGCAATACTCTGCTCAAGATTCTCTGAAATGATAATTTCTTGCTTTGCCATTATTTAAAGTTACATTTTAAAAAGAAACAACATTGCAAATTTAACAAAAAAATTCTTTTCTGTAACCTTAGCATTTGCCTTTATAAAAAAAAGTTTAATTTTGCCCCGTTTTTATATATCAACGATGATAAAATACATTTTTTGCCAAATCTTAGTCATTCTGATAGGAATTTTGCCGGTTAGGGCGATAGATGCAACGGTTCGTAGAGTATCGTTCAGCGTAAACGCCTCGGTTAGCGACAGCGTTGTATGCGTTGGGCAGAAGATTCACCTTAGATTCGAAGTACAGACGAAAGACAAGGTCTCGTTCGATTTTGAAGACGGCGACGTGCCAAACATGAAGATTGTTTCGGGACCGATGCAGAGCAGCCAGAGCTCTATTTCCATTCAGGGCGGAAAGAGAGTGGAGAAGTATTCGCAGATTTACACTTACATTCTCGAAGCCAGCCAGAAGGGCAGCACTACCATTCCGGCAATTGTGTTCAAGACCGACTCGACCATGTCGTTCTCGCATCCGATAGCAATCCAGATAAATCCCGCGCCAAAGCAGGAGAAGCAGAAAGAAGCAGAAAAGAGCACGGTTTCTGACGATGAAGTCTTTGTCGACGTTCAGTACAACAGTCACAAGATTGCCGCCGGCGACAGCATGATTATAAACTACCGAATCTACTCGACTTACGACTTGCAGGAGATTCTCGACGTTCAGGAGCCTACGTTCAAAGGATACAAGGGTCTGAAGCAACCTGTAAACCGTCTGACACGCAGACAGGGCTGGGACATCGTGAACGGCAGGAAATACACAACGCTAAACTGGTATCAGTATCTTATAAAAGCACCTAACAAACAGGGCGAGATTACCATTCCGCAGATAAAGCTGAAGGTTATGGTACGAGTGGTAGAGAGCCAGACTGTCGACCCATTCGACCCGTTCGGCTTCTTCAGCCAGCCTAAATACCGCATCGAGGAGAAGATTATAACCTCGCCTGCAAAGAAAATCAAGGTTGTTGCACCGGGAAGCATAAAGCAGCAGCCACAGCAAGCCGAGAAGCCTCAGTCAAAGCAGCGAGAGCCGGAGATTGACCGCAGCATGCTTCGCGAATTATGATGCTAAGAACGGCAAAGTGAGTCGTATATGCACATTTTTTTGTATTTTTGCAGCCGCAAAACAAAAACGTATGTTAGAACTCACTCAAGAAGAACTTGTTAAGAAGCTCGATCTTCCCATTTTTCACACCATTTCCGAGACTGCCGATGAACTTGGCGTTGAGTGTTATGTCGTAGGCGGATACGTACGCGACATCTTCCTCGAACGTCCTTCGAAGGACATCGACGTGGTTGTGGTGGGAAGCGGAATAAAGGTTGCCGAAGCGTTAGGCAAGAAACTGGGCAAGAGAGCCCACGTATCGGTTTTCCGCAACTTTGGAACGGCTCAGGTTAAGTTCTCAGAAAAGATAAACGGCGAGCGGCACGAGACGGAGGTCGAATTTGTTGGCGCACGCAAGGAAAGCTACAGCCACGACTCGCGCAAGCCTATCGTCGAGGACGGAACACTCGAAGACGACCAACTGCGACGCGACTTCACCATAAACGCTCTGGCTATCTGCCTTAACAAACCGCGATTCGGCGAACTTGTCGACCCTTTCGACGGTATTCTCGACCTCAGAGACAAGATAATCTGCACACCATGCGACCCCGACATCACGTTCAGCGACGATCCGCTGCGCATGATGCGTTGCATCCGTTTTGCCACCCAGCTTAACTTCTTCATCGAAGACGAGACGTTCGAGGCTCTGGAGCGCAACAAGGAGCGCATAAGCATAATATCAAAAGAGCGCATAATCGACGAACTTAACAAGATTATGCTCTCGCCTATCCCTTCGAAAGGCTTTGTTGAGCTTGACCGCTGCGGACTGCTTGCCATCATCTTCCCCGAACTTGTTTCGCTTCAGGGCGTTGAGGTGCGCAACGGACGCGCCCACAAGGACAACTTCTACCACACGCTCGAGGTGCTCGACAACATCAGCAAGCACACCGACAATCTGTGGCTCAGATGGGCTGCCCTTCTGCACGACATAGGCAAGCCGCGCAGCAAGCGATGGGAGAACAACATTGGCTGGACATTCCACAACCATAACTACATTGGCGAGAAGATGATTCCTGAGATATTCAGGAACATGAAGCTGCCGATGAACGAGAAGATGAAGTATGTGAAGAAGCTCGTTGGTCTGCACATGCGCCCTATCGTCATTGCCGACGAGGAGGTTACCGACAGCGCGGTACGCCGACTTCTGTTCGAGGCTGGCGACGACATCGACGACCTTATGATGCTCTGCGAGGCTGACATCACAAGCAAGAACGAAGCCAGAAAGCAGCACTTCCTCGATAACTTCAAGCTTGTAAGGCAGAAACTTGTCGACTTGGAAGAGAAAGACCGGATACGCAACTTTCAGCCGCCGGTTGACGGCAACGAGATTATGGAGATTTTCGGCGAGACTCCCGGACCGTGGATTAAGACGCTGAAGGATACGGTAAAGAATGCCATCCTCGACGGAAAGATTCCGAACGAGCACGATGCCGCCCTCGACCTTATGCTGAAAAAGGCAGCATCGATGGGCAAAACGCCGATAAACAAGAATTAAATTAGCAATATTTTTATACAATACATCCCTAAAAATAAGGATTGTGTATATAAATATATCTATTTACTTTTGCATCTGCAATTAAAAAAACATTATAATAAAATGAGCAAACTGAAATTCATTCTGATGGCTATATTCATGGTCATTACATCAGCTACATTCGTTTCATGCGGAAGCGACGATGACGACGATACTCCAGCAGCAGGAGTTGTAACTACAAAGTTCAACGGCAAGATTACTCCAAGCGTTGCCAACATGGACATACAGTATAACCCTATCGCAGTTGGAGCAACAGCAACTAACAACGACAACAAAACCATCGATATTGAAATAGACCGATTCGAGAGTCCTACAACTGGCGGAAATAGCATCACTTTCGAGACTTTCAGCGTTAAGGGCGCAAAGGTTACAAGCAACTCTAACGGCAAAATCACTTTCGAGCAGAAAGAGACTACAACGTCAAAGAGCGGTTCTTTCGACATCGAATGTACTTACAGCGGTTCTATCGACAACGGCGTTCTTACATTCAGCATCGTGATGACAAAGGTTGGCTCAATGCCATTCGTTCTTACACTCAACTACGTTTCAGAGCCTCTTACTCTGGCTGAGAAGATTGCAGGCACATACAAGGGCGATGCAGAACTCATGATGATGACTCAGTCTCTCGGAAGCAAGGAGCAGAACATCACCGTTACTGCAGCAGACAAGAACCACATCAACGCTACAATCGATGCCGTTACATACAACACGATGACAATCCCGGCATTCACAATCGAGAACATCGAGATTGAGGAACTCGAGGACGGCACAATAAGCATGAAGCCAATGCAGTTTACAGCCAAGACCGAGACCATGGATATTACCGGCGAGATTGTTTCGGGAACTCTGAAAGATGGCAAGGCTAACGTAAAACTCAACGTTCAGGCTGGAAAGATGCCGATGGCAATCACAGTCGTTTTCACATCAAAATAATGAGGAACAAAAAAATAACAAATATTATAGAAGGAGCGGCAATAACATTGTCGCTTCTTCTGTTATCATCGTGCAACGGACTCTTCGACGGAGTGTACGACGAGCCTTCGGAGGGCAACGTCTCGGAGGGCGAATACAACCCTTCGACCCGCCGCGGACGCATCGTCGTTAATGCTTCGACATTCGACAAATGGCATTACATCAACCTGCACGACCGCAGCGTTACGGCTATGGATATTCCTACGTCGCTCACGGGCGAATGGGATGGCAAATCGGGCATAACGTATCACGAAGTAGATTTGAAGAACGACACATACACGTTCAAGAAACTTGTCAAGACCGATGCCATGCCCGAACCGTCGGACTGGGACTTTGCCGT
>JBGUGY010000064.1:0-2670 GCA_045111775.1 Bacteroidaceae bacterium
ATACATAAACCGATTAGTCCGAAGGGCAACGGCACAGAAGCTATGGCTGAGTTGCTCAATGAGAGTTGGAACGTGATAAACGACGGATTGGTGAAGGAATATCAGGGCTTTGTGGAGAATCCCGATCAGTAATATTCGTGTCGGTTTGCGAAAATCATTGTATAAAATTGTAATTTATATATAATTGTTATATCTTTGCAAGAATGTTTAAAATAATTATAAAGACAATTAGACTTTAAATTGGATATGAGAAAAGTTGCTTTGATTACTGGCGTTACCGGTCAGGATGGTTCATACCTATCAGAATTTTTGTTGGGAAAAGGTTATGAAGTTCATGGAATTATTCGTAGATCTTCTGTTGATTACCGAGAAAGAATTGCCCATCTTGAAGGAAAGCCAAACTTCCACTTGCATTATGCAGATTTAGGTGATTCAATGTCGTTGGTGAAGGTAGTAGGTGCCGTTCAGCCAACAGAAATATATAATTTGGCTGCTCAGAGCCATGTTCAGGTAAGTTTCGATGCTCCGGAATTTACTGCCGATGTTGATGCAACAGGCGTTTTGAGAGTTTTGGAGGCTGTTCGTGCTTGCCATCTTGAAAAGTCATGCCGCATCTATCAGGCTTCGACATCAGAGCTTTATGGAAAGGTTGAGGAAGTTCCACAGAACGAGAAGACTCCATTCCATCCTTACTCTCCATACGCAGTTGCTAAACTGTATGGTTTTTGGATTGTGAAGGAATACCGTGAAGCATACAACATGTTCTGTTGCTCAGGTATTTTGTTCAACCATGAGAGTGAGCGTCGTGGCGAGACATTCGTAACACGAAAGATTACTCTTGCTGCTGCACGTATTGCTCAGGGCAAGCAAGAAAAGTTATACCTCGGAAACCTGAGTTCGCTTCGCGACTGGGGATATGCAAAGGATTATGTAGAGTGTATGTGGCTTATTCTTCAGCATGACAAACCTGAGGATTTCGTTATTGCTACAGGCGTTCAGCATTCAGTTCGTGAGTTCACATACGCTGCGTTCAAGGCTGCTGGTATCGAACTGAAGTTTGAGGGTGAAGGCATGGACGAGAAGGGTGTTTGCGTTGCAGGTCCTGAGCATCTCGTTGGCAAGACTTTGGTTGAGGTAAGCGAGGATTTCTACCGTCCGACAGACGTTGTTAACTTGTGGGGCGACCCAACAAAGGCAAAGAATGAGCTTGGCTGGAATCCACAGACAACAACATTCGAACAGCTTGTTCAGATAATGGTTAAGCATGATATGGAGAAGGTTGCCGCAGAGCACGTTGCAAGTGTTATGCGCACAAACCTAGCCGAATATTTGGAAAAGGGTATTATCAAGTAATAAAATGTTAGATAAGAATTCAAAAATATATGTAGCAGGGCACCACGGATTAGTGGGCTCTGCTATTTGGAATAATCTGAAGTCACGCGGCTACAATAATCTTGTAGGCAAGAGCCACAAGGAACTCGATTTGCTTGATGGCGTGGCTGTGAAGAAATTCTTTGATGAAGAAAAGCCTGATGCAGTAGTGCTTGCCGCTGCCCATGTTGGCGGAATTATGGCAAACCTTCAGTATCGTGCCGATTTTATCTATCAGAATCTGCAAATTCAGCAGAACGTGATAGGCGAGGCGTGGAAGCATGGTGTCAAGAAACTTTTGTTCCTCGGCTCAACATGTATCTATCCGCGCGAAGCACCTCAGCCAATGCCTGAGGATTGCTTGCTTACAAGCGCTCTTGAATATACAAACGAACCATACGCGATAGCAAAGATTGCAGGTCTGAAGATGTGCGAGAGCTTCAATCTTCAGTACGGCACAAACTACATTGCTGTTATGCCGACAAATCTGTATGGCCCGAATGATAATTTCCATTTGGAAAACAGTCATGTTCTGCCTGCGATGATTCGCAAGATTCATTTGGCTAAGTGTCTGAACGAGAATGATTGGGACGCTGTGAGAAAAGACATTAAATTGCGTCCAGTTACAATAAAAAGTGCCGACGGAGTACCAGCGAGTGTCTTGTCTGGTGCAGAAGTCTTGTCAGACGGCAGAGTGAAGGTTGATGAAAACAGCAGCGAGGACGCAATTTTATTCGTTTTGTCTCGTTACGGCATCACTCCAGAGGCTGTAACACTTTGGGGAACAGGTGCTCCGCTTCGCGAGTTCTTGTGGAGCGAGGAGATGGCAGATGCCTCTGTTCATGTGTTGCTTAACGTTGACTTTAAAGACACATACAAGAATAGTGTTAAGAATAGCGATGGCATAACTGAAATTCGCAACTGCCACATCAATGTGGGAACAGGAAAGGAACTTACAATTAAAGAGTGTGCCGAGAAGATTGTAGCTGAAATCGGTTTTAAGGGCAAGCTTAATTGGGATAGTTCTAAACCCGACGGCACAATGAAGAAACTTACGGATGTAAGCAAGTTGCACAGCCTTGGCTGGCATCATAAGATAGAAATTGATGAAGGTATCCACAAACTATATCAGTGGTACATGCAGGGGATCTGTATTAATCATCAGACTATATAATTACATATTCTTCAATGAAAGGAATTGTTTTAGCAGGAGGATCTGGAACGAGATTGTATCCAATTACCAAGGGAGTCAGTAAACAGCTTATACCGATTTACGACAAGCCAATGATTTATTATCCT
>JBGUGY010000065.1:0-2171 GCA_045111775.1 Bacteroidaceae bacterium
CATCAGGAGGCATACAAAGAGACAGGTATGCAGGGCGTTAGCTACACAACAGGTGTGCCTGCAATGATTGGCGCAATGATGTTCTTCAAGGGCTTGTGGAAGCGTCCGGGCGTTTGGAATGTCGAGGAATTCGATCCGGATCCATTTATGGAACAACTGAATAAGCAAGGATTACCATGGCACGAAGTGTTCGATGGTGACTTAGAACTATAACCGTTAAAAACTAATTACAAACATGGCAAAAAAAATTGTTGGCGGCGAGATTGACTTCAACGCCAATTCAAACAGTGAGAAACTCAAGGCTTTGCAGGCTGCTATCGGCAAGCTGGAGAAAGACTTTGGTAAGAATACGGTGATGCGCATGGGCGACAACAACGTTGAGCAGGTAGAGGTTATCCCAACAGGCTCTATCGGTCTTAACGCTGCGCTTGGTGTGGGCGGATATCCAAAGGGCAGAATCATTGAGATTTACGGTCCTGAATCATCTGGTAAGACAACGCTCGCAATCCACGCTATTGCCGAGGCTCAGAAGGCTGGCGGAATCGCTGCTTTCATCGATGCCGAGCACGCTTTCGACCGCTTCTATGCAAAGAAACTTGGTGTAGATGTTGATAACCTCTGGATTTCTCAGCCTGACAACGGCGAGCAGGCTCTCGAGATTGCCGACCAGCTTATCCGCTCATCGGCTATCGATATCATCGTAATCGACTCTGTTGCTGCCCTTACTCCAAAGGCCGAGATTGAGGGCGATATGGGCGACAATCGTGTGGGCTTGCAGGCTCGCCTTATGAGTCAGGCACTGCGCAAACTTACAGCCACAATCAGCAAGACGAACACAACCTGTATCTTCATCAACCAGTTGCGCGAGAAGATTGGCGTAATGTTCGGCAACCCTGAGACAACAACCGGTGGTAACGCGCTGAAGTTCTACGCAAGCGTCAGAATCGACATCCGCCGCGTAACAAGCATTAAGGATGGCGACGAGGTTGTTGGAAATCAGGTTCGCGTAAAGATTGTGAAGAACAAGGTTGCGCCTCCATTCCGCAAGACAGAGTTCGAGATTACCTTTGGCGAGGGCATCAGCAAGGCTGGCGAGATTGTAGACCTTGGCGTTGAGTACGGTATCATTAAGAAGAGCGGCTCATGGTACAGCTATCAGGACAACAAACTGGCTCAGGGACGCGATGCAACCAAGAAGCTCATGATTGACAATCCTGAACTTGCAGAGGACATCGAAAAGCAGATTGCTGCCAAACTTAAGAGTGGCGACATGGATGAGGTAGAACTCAACGATGACGACAAGATTGAAGTGAAAGAGCAGGAGATTGCTCCGGAAGAGTAAATCTTTTTGTAGTATTAAATGTTAAAATAAAGTTGGTGTCACACCGTTTCTCTGCCTTGCGCAGATGATGGTGTGACTCTTTTTTTGTTCTTTAAAAAACATATTTTAGCGAAATGTCATAATTTTTGCCCTTTTGTTTGTTGTTGAAGTCAGAAATCCTTAAATTTGCGTAGTATTAACAAAACAAAATTAAAATATTTAATAAAAACAGAAAATATTTTTAATATAACATATTAGTAATCATAGCGTTTGCTATTTATTCGGTGTCATTCTGGAACGTGAGAAATTTTAGATTATGATTCACCGTTGAATAAGTCAGTAAATGCCTGCGCTTAAGCGTGGGCTTTTGGCTTATCTGGTGAATCGGGCAATTCTCACGGCCTCAGAATGCGGATAATGTCAAAGTCCGCGTTTTTTTATGGTCGTGAGAGCAGCCCGAAACCGATAAATCAAATGCCATAAAAACGCAAAGCAGATGGCAGAAGTATTTAGTCAGTCTGAGGAAGGCTGTATTATTGATTCTATTTTTGAAAAGCCACGAACCATAAAACCGCTTAGTGCCAAGTGGTATATAAATGTTTTTGTCGAAAATCTAATAAAAAAATTCCGTTACTATAATAGTGATGAGTTTGTTATAACGATTTCCGACTTGAAGAATTTTGTTGATTTATGTGATGATAGATTTTTATTTCTGTTAGGTGTATTAAAAGATAATGGCTTTACTGTTATAATTGATGGCGATGAAAAAAATGTAAGTATTGTTAATGTTTCTTGTAGAAATGAGACAAAGGAAGAAGACTATAATTATGTATATAAAATACAATGCTTG
>JBGUGY010000066.1:0-12416 GCA_045111775.1 Bacteroidaceae bacterium
AACCCCCGGAACGTCGCCGTTCGGCGGTTTTCAAGACCGCTGTAATCGACCACTCTACCACCTCTCCAAACTTCTTTGAGAAGTACTTTTCTTTCGAAAAGCGATGCAAAGATACTATATTTTTTGAATTCAGCAAATATTTAAGGCAGATTTTTTAATTATTTTTTGAGTAATTTTACATTTCCTATTCATTTCACTTGCTCAAAACAATGTTTTTGCATACTTTTGTACAAAAATTAGGTTTCATCATGACCCACAAAATAAATAATCTAAACACGAATTACTTCAGGATAACAGAAAATTTACTCGAAGAATTTAGCATCGGCACACCAACGGTCAGCCGCAACGCATACATCATCTTGTGCGAGCAAGGACTTGCCGAGATTCAGGTAAACCTCAGCAAAGTTCTTCTGCAACAAGACGAGGTGCTGTGCCTGTTCCCGTCGGACACGGTTTCGATTTGCCGCAAAAGTCCCGACTTCAGGGTGCTGTGCTTCACCTTCAGCGACGAGTTTATGTGCATGGCATCGGTAAACATCGAGAACGTGGTAATGAGATTCATGCACGCCAACTTCCACCTAAAGCCAAAGAGCGAGAGCCTTTTGGTTATAAGAAGATGGTTCTACTTTATAAAAGACATGTTCATAACCGCCGACAAGGAGGTTAAGCACGAGCTTATGCTGATGCAGCTGCGATGCATCTATCTTGGCATATACAGCGCAGGAAAAAAATGGATTCGCGAAAACGGAATAAAATACAAGGAAACGCAGACACGCGGCACCGTTCTGTTCCATAAATTCGTAGAACTGACGATGAAATACTCGGCAAGAGAGCGCGAGGTTAACTTCTATGCCGACAAGATGTGCATCTCGTCGAAATACCTTAACACAATAGTAAAGGACATTGAGCACAAAACGGCGAAGGAATATATCGACGAGCGCGTGATAACGCAACTCAAAATAAAGATAAGGACATCGACAAACAGTATTCAGGAGATTTCAGACGAGTTCAGGTTTACAAACCAGAGCCATCTGGGCAGATACTTCAAGAGGCTGACAGGTATGACCATATCTGAATACAAGAAACAGAAGTTCAGCAACGATTACTCATAACATTCAGACACTAAAAAAGGCGCAGATTTCTCACGAAATCCGCGCCTCCACATTTTCCTTTAAAACTTGCTTATTTTAAAAAAAGTTGTTTCTGAAATTACATTGCGAAACTGTTGAAGCCACCGTCTACGACAGCCACAGTACCTGTTACAAATGCAGCAGCGTCGCTCATAAGATAGTGGATTGTTCCGCAAAGCTCCTCAGGCTTACCGAAACGCTTGAACGGAGTCTGACGGATTACGTCCTCGCCTCGCTTTGTAAGGCTGCCGTCCTCGTTTGTAAGCAGACGAAGATTCTGCTCTGTCAAGAAGAAGCCCGGAGCGATGGCGTTCACACGAATCTTCTCGGTAAACTTAGAAGCCACCTCGTTAGCCATAAACGCTGTGAAGTTTGAGATACCAGCCTTGGCAGCAGCATAGCCGCACACGCGTGTCATAGGACGGAAAGCAGCCATTGACGAGAAGTTGATGATGCTTCCCTTGCCCTGCTTAACCATAGGCTCAAGGAAAATCTGAGTTGGGATAACCGTACCTGTAAGGTTAAGGCTCAGAACCTTCTGGAACTCCTCTGGCTTAAGGTCGAAGAAATTGCCGTCAGGAGCGATTGTTGCACCCGGCATGTTTCCGCCTGCTGCGTTAAGAAGGCAGTCAACTCTGCCATACTTAGCAAGAATGTCGGCGCAGTTCTGCTTAACAACAGCCTCGTCCATAACGTCGGTCTTCAGGAAGATGCACTCGCCACCCTCGGCAACGATGCCGGCAGCGATTTTCTCGCCTACCTCGGCCTTACGACCCATGATTACGACCTTTGCGCCCTCTTTTGCAAGATAAGCTGCAATGCAACGGCCAAGCACGCCTGTTCCACCTGTGATAACTACTACCTGACCTTTTATATCGAACAGATTATTCATCTTTTTCTATCTTTTTTATTGATTATTACTTACCTTCTTCAATCTCTCTTCTTACGGTTGCCATAACGCCCTCAACCTGACCAAGGGCGAACATACGACCGTGGAAGCTGTAGCCTGCATTGTATCCGCCGTTCTCATCGCCAAGCATACATGGACCGTGGTCTACGCGCATTGGCAGAGAAGGATTCTCGCGCTCGAAGATGCGCACAAGCTCGATGACATTGGCACGACCGCCAAGATGCGATGCCTCCTGAAAATCGCCGTTAGGCTGAACCTGAGTACTGCGCAGATGAACGAAGTGAGTGCGCTTTGCATACTTGCGAGCCAATGCAGGAACATCGTTCTGCAAGCCTGCGCTAAGAGAGCCGGCACAGAATGTGAGGCCGTTGTGCGGATTGTCTACCGCGCTCAAGAACCAGTTGATATCCTCGTCGTTGCAGACGATGCGTGGCAAGCCAAGAATCTGCAATGGCGGATCGTCTGGGTGAACGCACATGTTCATTCCCCACTCCTCGCATGTTGGCATGATTGCACTCAAGAAGTACTTCATGTTCTCGCGAAGCTGGTCTTTTGTGATGCCATCGTAAAGTGCCAGCAAGTCGCGGAATTTCTGAACAGGGTTGAAGTCGTTCTCGCTGATGTTACCATTCACAAAGCCCTGAGTCTTAACGATGATGGTATCAACAAGAGCGTCATCGTCCTCCTTCGTCATAGTCTTCTTCAGTTCGGCAGCCTTTGCAAGAACCTCATCGGTATAATCAGCCTCGGCATCCTTGCGCTGAAGGATATAGATGTCGAAGTAAGCAAACTTAACCTTGTCGAAGAAAAGATTGCTTGTTCCATTTGGATTTGGATGGAACAACTCGGTACGCGCCCAGTCGAGCACCGGCATGAAGTTGTAGCATATTGTGTGGATGCCGCACTTGCCGAGGTTTGCCAGACTAATCTTATACTTCTCGATAAGTTCGTCGCGGTCTGGACCGGCATACTTGATTGATTCGCAGACTGGAAGACTCTCGACAACAGACCATCTCAAGCCGAACGACTCGATATAGTTCTTCAAGTCCATAATCTTCTCAACAGTCCAAATCTGATCGTTAGGGACATCGTGCAATGCTGTTACAATACCCTCCACGCCAATCTGGCGCAACATGGAAAGAGTTATTTTGTCATTCTTTCCAAACCATCTCCAGGTTTTTTCCATTGGTATATTTGTATTATAGTTTTTATTCGTTATCAGAGCACAAAGATAGACATTTTATTCAATACACAAAAACGAACCGTTATTTATATTGCAAAACGCGAGTAAGATTATGCCCTGAGTCAAGAGGCGACTAAAACATTAGTCCGAACGAGAGAAGCAGTCCGACGTTCTTCGTGCGGTTGCTAAAATTCAGACTTGCCTCTATCGGACCGAGCGACGTATTGTAGCCCCATCCTATCATGCCACCGTAAAGCGTTTCGCCCTCGCTCTCTATTGCCGACGACAGCGTAAGACCGCTCCAGCCAACGCTTGTGGCGGCAACAAGATAGTTGTTGTCCATAATCCTGAGGTTGGCACGGCACGAGCCTTGAACGAAAATCTTGTTTATCGCCTCCATCTTGTTTATTCCGTAGAACGGCATCTGCGAGTCGAGATATGTTCCATACGGATTTCTGCCGCCAATCCAGTTTGCCATCGTCATGGAATAGTTGTTGCCCACAATAAAGCGCGTTGCAGCCGACGGCAAGATGGTGAATCGCTTGTTTATCGAGAAAGCCACCTCGCCATACGCCGTAACGGTGCTCACAGGAGCCTCGTTGTCGTACTTATACATATTGTCGGTAACAAGCTCGTATGTTGTCTTGAATCTGCCGCCCGATGTAGGGAACGAGCGTTTGTTCATCGTATTTCCCTCAACTCTGAAGAAATACTTTATCAGATGCTCATTATCGAGAACCGAAGCCGTGCCGTCGCTCGACAGATAATCGGTATAGTACACGTTGTCATACTTCATTCCGAAACCGATGAGCAGATGCCGCCAACTGTGAACAAAATCGAGTTGAAGAATGTTGCGGTTAAACGTAACCGTAGAACACTTTACATCGGCATCGTAGACCGAGAAATCGCGATGGTTGAAGATGTACGAAGGCGAGATGAACCAGCCCTTCATCGGCTCGTAAGCCAATTTTGCCTCAACATCGAGAATCTTGCCAAGGCGCGCCGTGAGCGAGGCATAACTGCCGTTTCGCAGGTTAGGCACCTGAATAGTTCCGTTCAGAATAAGGGCTGCCATATCCTCGTTATCGAACCGTGCGCCGAGGCTCAGATAGTTCGAAGGTGCTTTGTGCTGCTGAATGCTGTCGCGCATAAAGTACAAAGCCCAATCGGGCACGATATAGTCGGGACGCGGCTTTACATCTTCAATTCCGAGCATATTGCGCAGCTTTACCATGTCGTCGAATTTGGCTCGCGCCGCATCCTCGCCGCGAGCCACAAGCGTATCTATCGCCGTCTTGTTAAAACTTGCAGCCGAAAAGCCATCAACATTCACTTTTATATAGATATCGGTCTGGTCAACATTAAGCTGATACTGAGCCTTTCCCGAGATGTTTATAAGCTGCCCGAGCACACTCATGGCAGACGAGAGGTTCTTCGCCTCCATAAGGTCGCTCTGAACGTCAACGCCGATGATGATGTCGGCTCCCATCGAGCGCGCCACATCAACCGGATAGTTGTTAATCATTCCGCCGTCAATCAGCACGAGCGAATCTTTGTAAACAGGTGTGAACACTCCGGGAATAGCCATGCTGGCGCGCATCGCCTTTGCCAGATATCCGTCGTGAAAGACGACCTCGTCGCCATTTACAAGATTCTGCGACACGCAGGCAAACGGAATCGGTAGCTGGTCAAAATCGAGCGAATCGGCATACTGCGCCGTAAGTTGGTTGAAGAGAGCCTCGATGTTCTTTCCCTTCAACAGTCCGCCCTCGACAACCTCGCCGGGGAATTTCATGAACGGAACGGAAAGGATGAATGGCATCAGCTCCTTTGTTCGGTAATAAGGAAATCGATCTTTGTTGAGTTGGTCGGCAAGAAGTATTGACCAGTCCTGATTTGACAATATGCTATCGAGTTGGTGCGCGTTATAGCCTATCGAGTACAATCCGCCCACGATGGCTCCCATAGATGTGCCGACTACATAATCTACGGGAATTCCGGCCTCCTCGATAACCTTTAGCGCGCCGATGTGTGCCGTTCCCTTTGCTCCGCCGCCGCTCAGCACAACGGCAACCTGTTTTCGGCGATGCCTGTACTGTGCGCTGACCGATGAGAGCAGCACCATGAACAACAAAAATATGCAAAAAATTCTTTTCATCAGCAAGATAATAAAAGGCCCGACGGAGAGGTTATCCACATCGGGCCAAGAAAATCTAAAAATTCGACTATTCCTTGCTCATTTTACAAGCCAAGGTCTTTCTTTATCAATTCTACTCTTGCCTCAGCCTCCTTGACTGCGCCGTCGTAGCATTTTGCACATTCCATCTTACCCGGAATCTCGGTGTAGAACTTAATCTTTGGCTCTGTTCCAGAAGGACGGACTGAAATCTTCAGGCCATCTGCTGTAAACCACTGAAGAACGTTGCTTGTGTCTGGCATAACCAAATCGCTCTCAACGCCGTTGTTTACCATCTTCAGAGTCTTGTAATCCTTGATTACAGTTACAGGCGAGCCGGCAATCTGCTTTGGAGGATTATTGCGGAAGTTCTCCATCATAGCCTTGATTTCGTCGGCTCCGCTCTTGCCCGGCTTAGTAACTGAGATTGCGTACTGATAAGAGAATCCGTACTCGAGATAAATCTTCATCAAGAGGTCGTAGAGTGTCATGCCGTTGTCCTTAGCCCATGCAGCAATCTCGCAAAGCAAGCAGATTGATGCTGGCGAATCCTTGTCGCGCACCTTGTCGTATGGCAAGTAACCGAAGCTCTCCTCACCACCGCCGATGTACTTCTTCTCGCCCTCGCTAATCTTGATTTCGCGTGCAATCCACTTGAAGCCAGTGTAGCAGTCGCGCAACTCAACGCCATTCTTCTTTGCGATGTCGGCGATAGTCTCGGTTGTAACGATTGTCTTAACCATAAACTCGTTGCCCTTAAGCTGACCGAGTTTCTTCTTGTTCTCGATGATGTAGTAAGAGAACATCAAGGCTGTCTGGTTTCCGTTAAGGATGTACCACTCACCCTTTGAGTCGCGGCATACAACTGCAAGACGGTCGGCATCTGGATCAGATGCAAGAACGAGGTCTGCATTCAGCTTAGTACCGAGTTTCATACCGAGAGTCATAGCCTCAGAGTTCTCAGGGTTTGGAGAAACAACTGTTGGGAAGTTGCCGTCTACAACCATCTGCTCCTTAACTACGTTGATATTCTGGAATCCCCAAGTGCGGAGAGCCGCTGGGATGATAACTCTACCTGTTCCGTGAAGAGGAGAATAAACGATGCAGAGATCCTTCTGACGGTTGATGACGTCCTGGTCTACAAGAGCCTCATGAACGGCCTTCAAGTAGTCGATATCCATCTCACCGCCGATAATCTTAATCAAATCCTCGTTTGGCTCGAACTTAACATCGTTGATTGAAACCTTGTTAACCTCATCGATGATGCCAGTATCGTGCGGTGCAAGAACCTGAGCACCGTCGTCCCAGTAAGCCTTGTAACCGTTATACTCGCGTGGATTGTGGCTCGCAGTGATATTAACACCAGCCTGAGCGCCAAGCTGACGGATGGCGAACGAAATCTCAGGAGTTGGGCGCAATCCCTCGAAGAGATAAACCTTGATGCCGTTTGCTGAGAAGATATCGGCAACAGTCTCGGCAAACAGACGAGAGTTGTTACGGCAGTCGTGACCAACCACAACTGCAATATCTTTCTTGCCAGCAAAAGCCTTGTTTATATAGTTTGCGAAACCCTGAGTAGCCATACCTACGATGTACTTGTTCATGCGGTTTGTACCAGCCCCCATAATTCCTCTCAATCCGCCTGTACCAAATTCAAGGTTACGATAAAAAGCATCTATCAATGCTGATTTGTCTTCGGCATCGAGAAGTGCCTTAACCTCAGCCTGTGTTTCTGAATCGAATGCAGGAGAAAGCCACTTCTTAGCCTCTTCTGTGCATTGCTTTATTAACTGATCATTTTCCATAATGACTTTGTTCAATAGTTAGTTTAACAAAATATAAGGCAAATATAGTAAAAGGTTGCGAGAAAAAATAATTTCTCGCAACCTTTTTGCTATTTTTTGTTAGGATTCTCCGAAGGAACCAAAAACCTGTCGCCGGTCTTCTTTACAATGTCTTCCTGCATAGGCTTTGGATAACCTACCCTCGTAGGCTCTTCGCCGTAGCCGAATTTCGTCTTCTTAAACTCCCATTCTCCGATGGAATTCTTCTTGACTGGTCTTACGGTCATGTCGTTGTACTTTACCAGAAGGAACTCGCCCAGCTTCTTCCATCTCTTGAACGTCTTGTTGGCACAATCGTTAGAGTAGTTGGTCAGATATGTCTGCACAAGCTGAGGGTCGTCGTCGTAAAGTTCCTTTGCCTTTCTCTCGACGTTAGGCTGCTCCTTGTGATACATGCCTTCGAGATCGTTCTGAACTTCGCGAAGGTCGGCAATCATCAGATTATACTTCATGTAAATCATATTGCTAATCCAGTTGCACACCCAGAAACTCGAATCCCACGAGAATTTGATGTCCGAAGCCGTTCCGCCAGCCAAGCACTTTGGAATGTCGGTTGTACAGCAATACACAGGAGTGTAGGCAATCATGTTGGCATCGTCTGTGCCAAACCACTGCACGCCGCCAATCCAACTAGGGAACCACGAACGCATCTGCGCCACAGTGGTGAACGCTGTCTGCTGAGTAGAAATTGGTCGCTCGTTGTAGTAGAGTTTGTCTCCAACCTTGAATGTAAGCGGCGTTGGACGGTAAGGCGATTCGTACATTCCTGCGCCGGCATCCTTAGCCATCTCCATGAATGTATTGTCGTAATGGTCGCGCATACACTCGCAAATCTCGTTTACCGACAGAAGGCGGTTTGGCTTGATGTAAAGCGGCATCGCCTCCTTGCTCTTGCCCATGATATAGTCCTGATACTTGTTTATCTCGGGATTGTATGCTCTGAAGAAGCTCCAGATGCGGGCATCGCAGAAATGTGCGCTCTCGAAATCGGTAGGACTATAGGCATCGCTGAAGCTGAAATCCTTGTTAGGACCTTTGTAATAGCCTTTCTCGCGTGCGAAAGAGACGACATCCGAAGAATACATGACATTTTCCTTGTCGCTCATGTCAAACTTGCGAATTCGGCTCTGATTTGCGTGTCCGCTTATGCAGTCGTCAGGGATTCTTACGGCAACCCACACGGCTCCGTGTCCGCCCGGTCCTTTGCCTATCATATCCATAATCCACGCCTCTTCGGCATCGGCAATGGTGAACGACTCGCCCGAGCTGGCATAGCCGTACTGCGCCACGAGGTCGGTCATTACCTTTATCGCCTCACGCGCCGTTCTTGAACGTTCCAAGCCTATGTAGATAAGGCTTCCGTAGTCAATCTTAGGCGCGCCCGGACCACGAAGAGTATCAAGCAGTTCCTTTCGTCCGCCGAAGGTAGACTCAACAATCGTTACCTGATGCTCGTTCATGTTACCTACAACGTTGTAGGTGTATTCCTGTTCAGGAATGTCGCCGAGATATTCATTGGTATCCCAGCAGTTTATTCGCCGTTTGCTTCCCGGCAGATGTTTTCCTGCGTTTCTGTGGTAAAGGAAGCCATAGAGTCCGTAGCTGTCGGCATTGTACGACACAATAACCGAGCCGTCGACAGAAGCTTTCTTTCCGACAATCAGACTGGTACATGCACGCATCGGAATCATGCAAAGCAGCAGTCCTACCAGTACTGTAAACCTTTTCCCCATCTATTACAATTTCTTTCTTGTTTTTGTGCTAATATACAAATTCCTGCACATCGACCGTCTTGTTACCACAGTTATCGGTAGCCACAAATTCGAGTCGGTGCTTTATGTTTCGCTGAATATCAACATCTTCGAGATGACACGTCAGCACTCCACGGTTGTTTGTGAAAAGTGCGAATTTGCCATCAATCTTGCATTTGTAGTGCTGTAGTCCGCTCTCCTTGTCGGAGATGACGTACTTTACCACTCCAAGCCTGCTCCAGTTCTTCTTCGCTATCGGATTGAACCGAGGACCTATCGTATCGACCTGCACCGTGTAGGTTGCTCCAAGGTCGCGCACTCTGCCGCTCACCCATCCGTTGTCGCTGTTGTATCGTCCGCCCATGTATCGCCATCCCGTTGCGGTCTTCATTGCCACATAATAGCAGCGAGTCTCTACCGGCAGCGGATTGCGCACGGCAATCATTATCGTAGCCCATGTGTTCAGCGGAAATACGTCGTCGTGCAATCGGTATGTGTTCGAGATGCCCTTTGGCGACACGATGGTCTGAACATTCAGCGGAGCATCGTCGTAAAGCAGTCCGCGCGGAATAGCCAGTTCCATTCCCGGCTCCTGCACCACGTTCGTACGGTTCCAGTGCAAGAAGTGCCTTACGTTCGGAACCTGATATTCAGGTATCGGACATTTCTTTCCAAACACATTGAACTCAACAGTTCCGCGGTTGCCGTAATGGTCTTCGAGAATGTATTTAAACTTGTAGATTCTTTCCTCGTTAATATCGATAACACCTCTGTTCTTGTCCAGATTGAGCATCTGCAACGAGTTTCCCGGCGCAGCAAAAGATTTAAGAAACCAAATTCGGCTTTTCCTGAAAACATCGTAGTCGCCCCATGAGTTGACCATTCTGTGCTCTATCGGGTAGAACTTGTCGAGATGACTTTCAAACCGTTGTATTCCGTCTACGAAGAGTTTTATCGAATAGATGCCGTAGTGATTGAACGTCTTGTTCATCATATCTTCTCCGTAGATGCCAACGCCAATCTTTCCCCACGCATTTATGGTATCGCAAACCACTCCTCTTATTCCGCCTTTTATCTTGTATCGCTGATTTGTCGTGAGTCCGTTTATCACGCCTTCGCCTCTCTGCGGATAGAACATTATCTCCTTGCCGTGCGGCGGTATTGTATCTTGCAGAAGATGCTTGAAGTAAGGCAGAGGGTCAACAAGTTCGTCGGTTGCCGTGTTGTGAAGTTCGAAGTGCAGGTGAGGGCCGTGCGATGCGCCCGTGTTTCCGCTGTATGCGATGAGTTCGCCCTGCTTAACCCTTATCTCGCGAGGTCCGAGTTTTATGTCGACCATATCCAGTTCGTGCTGGATGCAGTATCGTTTTACAAACTTTGCTATCTCAGGAGTAAACTTCTGCAAATGGCAATAGACCGATGTGTATCCGTTAGGATGAGTTACATACAACGCATTGCCAAACCCAAACAAGCCAATGGTGATACGCGAAATGTATCCGTCAGCCACACAATACAACTCCTTACCTTCAACTCCCTGAGTCTTGAAGTCAAGACCGGCATGCATGTGGTTCGGTCTTGGTTCTCCGAAATTTCCAGCTATGAAAAGCGGGAACTTAAATGGTGCTTCAAACTGTATCTTGCTTTGTATATCCTGAGCAGTAGCAAAGACACTCGCCACGAGAGCGAGTGTGCTACATACTAATCTTTTCATTTTCCTGTTCAGCAACGCTTTTAACAAGCCTTGAAACTCATGTCAAGTCCCTTTACCGAATGAGTAAGCGCGCCAACCGAGATGAAGTCTACGCCGCACTCAGCATAGTCGCGCAAAGTGTCGAATGTTATACCGCCAGATGACTCAGTCTCGAATCTTCCGCCGATAAGTTCAACAGCCTTCTTAGTGTCGGCAGGAGTGAAGTTGTCGAGCATGATTCTGTTCACGCCGCCAATCTCCAGAACCTGATTCAGCTCGTCGAAGTTGCGGACCTCAATCTCAATCTTCAAATCCTTGTTCTTAGCCTTCAGATAAGCGTGACATCTGTCGATGGCATTCTTTATTCCGCCGGCAAAGTCAACGTGGTTGTCCTTCAGAAGAATCATGTCGAACAATCCGATACGATGATTTACTCCTCCACCAATCTTAACAGCCTCCTTCTCGAGCATACGCATACCAGGAGTTGTCTTGCGAGTGTCAAGAACGCGTGTATTTGTGCCTTCGAGTTTCTTGACGTACTTGTTGGTCATTGTTGCAATACCGCTCATTCGCTGCATGATGTTCAGCATCAGACGCTCGGTCTGCAAAAGGCTCTGAACCTTTCCGGTAACAATCATGGCTATATCGCCCTTCTTTACAGCTGCTCCGTCGTTTATGAACACTTCAACCTGCATTGTAGGGTCAAAACGGTGGAACACCTGCTTAGCTATCTCAATGCCGGCAAGGATGCCGTCTTCCTTAATCAAAAGCTTACTCTTGCCCATTGCATCGTCTGGAATGCAGCAAAGGGTTGTATGATCACCATCACCTATATCCTCGGCAAAAGCCAAGTCTATCAATCTATCGTTTAATTCGTCTACTGACAACATATTTTTTCTTTTTAAATTTTATTGAAATGCAAACATACATATTTTTTGCTAATTGTGCAACCCTAAACGCCAAGAAAATGACGACACAGCTTTTTTCGGCAAGATTATCATTCTCGCCTCGCACACGCTTTCATTAGTCGCAACTAATCGTTATCTTTGCAGAAATTTTATCATTTCTGATGAATCCCCGATGGATTTTATCGGGAAAACAGAACAAACGATTTATGAAAGCAATATTTTTAGTCGTAGGAAAGACGGTTGACAAGCATTTCATAGCCTCGACCGATGAATACATCAGCCGAATCAAGCATTATATGGGCTTCGAGATGGTCGTAATCCCAGAGCTGAAGAACACAAAGAATCTTTCCGAAGAACAACAGAAAGAAAAGGAAGGCGAGCAGATACTGAAGACCATTCAGCCCGGCGACTATGTCATCCTTCTCGACGAAGCCGGAGCAGAACGCCGAAGCATAGAGTTTGCCCAATGGCTCGAAAAGAAGATGAATGCCGGCAGCAAGAGGCTCATCTTCATTGTCGGAGGACCTTACGGATTCTCTCCTGCCGTCTACGCAGCCGCAAACGAGAAGATTTCGCTCAGCAAGATGACATTCTCGCACCAGATGATAAGAATGATATTCACCGAACAGTTCTACCGTGCAATGACTATTCTGAACAACGAACCATATCATCACGAATAAAACGAATGCTCCTTTTGATTTCTGTCAGAAGGAGCATTCGTTTTGTGAGATATGTACAAACGCAAAAAGTCCCCCGCGAGGCGTTGACCTGCGGAGGACTCTCTATTCTTAAAAACGGCGGCTACCTACTCTCCCACATCGTAT
>JBGUGY010000067.1:0-24968 GCA_045111775.1 Bacteroidaceae bacterium
CTTTCGCGGATTGATGCAAGGCGAGCCGTTTCCTGCGCAATCGTAATAGTTATTGAGCATGTGAATTGTGCCGAAGCGAGCCATTGGCATACGGGCGTTGCACTTTGTGCTCCAGTTGTTGAATGCGTATGTAATGTTAAGATTATCCTCGTCGGATGTATAAGAGTCGCTGCTACCCACCAAGTTGGTGTTGCGATGGTCGTAAGCGCGGTCGGTATAACTGAACGAACACCATGAAACGGTAACGAAGTTAGAACCGTTTGTTATATCGAAGTTGCCGTCGAGTCCGTCGGTAAAATCGCAGTGGTCAACCCACAAGTGAGTCGTTCCGGTGCAGCTGATAAGGTCGTTTCCGCTGATATCAACAGTTCCCGGACCTACGAACTTAAGGTTTCGGATAATTACGTTATTGCATCCGCTTACCGACAAGATGCCGGAACTTCTGTATCCCTCGCTGCTGTCGCCAGTATAGTTTATAAGCAGCTGGCGAGTAATATATTCGCGTCCTTCGCTCACGCTTGTGCCGTTGGTGAGTTTGCCGCCAGTTCCAGACGATGTTGAATAAGACTTAACGTTATTATCATCAAGCAGCTTAATTATTTCAGGAGTTACATACCACTTTGAGCAGATTCGCGCTCCGTTAATGCCCACGATTGTTTTGTTCTGAGCACCGCTTATGCCCACGTTAGACGACACGATGAAATCGCCCTCCGAACCGTCAAGAATAATGATATCGTTGTTCTTGATTGCATTCTGAATGGTTGACTTCATATCTGCTCCAGTAGATTTGAGCGTTATGGTTCTCTTCTGCGAAGAGCCCTCGCCGCCAGTGGTTGAGTAGCTATCGCCGCTCGTCATAGACGAACAGTTTGTCCAGCCAAAAGGTGTATTAAGGTCGAGTGACGACAGATTTGTCTGTGCGCTGCACGAAAAAGCCATCACTGTCGAGATGACAAAAGCAGCCTTACGTTTGTAGTTAGTAATTGACAATAACATATTTATATTTTTTTGCGTTGTTTTGTTACGGCTGCAAATATACACTTAATTTTTTTTAATTATTCAGCGTTACCGCATTATTATTCCCCGTTTATGTTTTTTTAACGTAAACGTCTGCAACAAACCGTATTTCATTTTGAAAGCATTTTCTTCAAAAGTGGTTACATTTTAATATTTAAAAGTATTTATATTTATCAGATTGTAATCAATTTCATTTTTATGTAAACATATTAACACAAATATTACATTTTTAATTACAAAATGCTGTATTTTTGCATCGTAAACATTTCAAATAGAGAGATACAACACAACACACAAACAAATTGTTAAACTAAAAAAAACACGAAACATGAAGAAAGTAAAAAGATTTGCAGGCTTGTTCATGATGATTATGGCAGCAACATTTGCAAAAGCCCAAGACGAAAGTAAGTTAGAGACCACCATCTCGGCCGATGTCGTGAACCAGTACATCTGGCGTGGTCAGGACTTGGGCGGAACATCATTCCAGCCAACTCTTGGCATAGGCTGCGGCGGATTCTCGCTCAGCGCATGGGGAAGCACAGGTCTTACAAATCCGGAGGACACGAAGGAGTTCGACATCACGGCAAGCTACACCATTGGCGGACTGACGGTTGGAATAACAGACTATTGGTTTAACAGCGGACTGGACGAGCGCAACAGATATTTCAGATACAATGCACACAGCACAAACCACGTTTTCGAGGCTAACATTGGCTACGATTTCAAGGTGCTTAACGTGCAGTGGTATACAAACTTTGCCGGAAACGACGGCTGCAACGACAAGGGCAAGCGTGCCTACAGCAGTTATGCCGAGGTGAACGTGCCATTCGCCTTTGCTGGCGCCGACTGGACAGCTACGGCAGGTTGCGTTCCGTACGCAACAACCTTCTACGGAGCCGACGGATTTGCCATTACCAACCTTACACTAAAGGCTTCGAAAGAAATTAAGGTTACCGATTCGTTCAGCGTGCCAGTGTTTGCCGGCATAACCGCCAATCCATGCTCACAGAAGGCTTATCTGACCTTCGGCTTTACCTTACAGCCATAAAGAGTGGACTCTTGACTCTTTCAACGTGAGAATTTCTCGGTTCTCAAAAAAGTCAAAGGACCTCGGTGCTTTCGGGCATCGGGGTCTTTCATTTCTTCTTTCTGAAAAACAGACAAAAGGCAAGCAGAAGTACAATTCCGTAGTTTACGAACATTGCCACCGAAAGGCTTTCTACACGCAGGTTGTAAACATCTTCCACCCCACTTCCCTCTACCAGATATTTGCCATCTACAAGCGCATTTATCCATAGCAGAAACTCTATTACGGCTATGGCAACAAGCGCAATAACTAACAAGATGCGTTTCATCTTCCGAATTTTGATTTTACAAGATAGAATACGGCGGCAACAGACGAGCCAGCCATTGCCAGAGCCATATCTTTCTGAGCGTCCCACATATCGCCCTGCTGACCGTTGTAATAGTCGGCTTCTTCTGATGTCATGACGATGGTGAGAGCCCACTCAAAGAGTTCGTAAATCATGCTGCCAGTCTGAACAATGAGCCACGCCATCAGAATCGACAGAATCTTCTTCTGCCCTACCCATCGGCGGCAAAGCCATACAAAGCAAGGAAACATCAGCAGACCGAAAGAGAAGTGAACCAAGCGGTCGTAATGGTTTCGCGTTCCCTGAAGAAAAGCGGCATCGGTAACACCGACCGCAGCAAACCACTCTTTGTAAGGCACATACGAGTAGATATACCGTGCTCCGACAATGTGCAAAAGCGTGAAACACGCTATCCCGATGAACGCCGAAGATGGCATACGGTTTTTAACCACGTCGGCAGCAAGCGGAAGCATCAGCAGAAGCGTTCCGGCATGTTGAAGAATCTGTTCCTGCGGATATATGGGGTTGACGCACGTTACAACCGTTACAGCCACGAGCATCAGCACAAGCCAGAGTTTTGTCTTGTTCATATCATTCGATTTTTTCAGCGCAAAAATATTGCTTTTCCAGGAAAAACATTCAAAAATAACAACAAAATAATATTTGATTATGAATATATATTTATATTTGCAAATTAATTTGAAAAACGGATGATTTCAGTTCGCTTTTGCCTTCTGCTTTCAGCCGATAACATCTACTTAACAAGCATATAACAACAAAAAAAAGAGAAAATGAAAAGAATTCAAATCAAATCACTAAATGCAAAAGCATTAGCTGCCACATCTTTATTCTTGCTGTCATCTTGTGCAACAATTATGAGTGGCGGAAGCCCTAAAATCACAATCAACGGCGATGTTCCTGAAGCCGTTACCGTAACCACCGAGAAGAAATCGTACACAGGAACTCTCCCACTTGTTGTAAAAGTAAAGCGTCACCACTTGGAAGGTCAACGCATCAAGATTTCGTCGGAACACTATAAATTCAACGATATAATACTGAACAAGACAATAAACGGTTATGCCTTCGGAAATATCATGATCGGCGGTATAATTGGCTGGGGCATTGACCTTTGCACAAATTGCGTGTGTGTTCCGTTGCAGACAACCTACAACATTAAGCCTTTGGCAAAAACGCTTTCAGAAGCAGCCGAATCAAACGTAAGCATTTCGAAATAAGACTTTATTCCAAATTAGTCATTAGAAAAAGCAAGTAGCAAAATGCAAGTTCAATTATTCACCAGAGCCAATTGTTTGCGCTTTATACTTACATTTCTGTAGATACAGGACTCTTGTCCGAACATAATGTAAGGCGAATTTTCTAACAACCAATTTGGGATAAAATAAAACAACAAAAAAGCAGTCCTGCCAACCACCAGAACAGCGGGCAGGACTGCAAAATATAGAAAATTAAAACATCAGTTGTTCTTTTTCCACAGACGGCTCATATCCTCGAGCGTCTTTCCCTTTGTCTCAGGAACCATGCGCCAAACAAAGACGGCTGCCAGAACGCAGATTGCACCGTAGAGAGCGTATGCAAAGATATGTCCGAAGCCATCGCCCTTAGTCAGCTCCATGTTGTACATCGGAACAAAGGTTGACGACACAATGAAGTTGGCAATCCACTGGAAAGCAACGGCTATAGCCACCGCAGCACCGCGAATTGTGTTAGGGAAAATCTCGGCAATAAGAACCCAGCAGATTGGTCCCCAGCTGAACATGAACGACGCACTGTAAACCATGATGCTTGCAGCCGCAATCATCGGAGGCAGACTCAGGAAGTTTACAAGGGCAAAGCCGAATGCACCGACAGCCATTCCAATAGAACCGTAGATGAGCAGCGGCTTGCGTCCGAGTTTCTCGACTGTGAAGATGGCAACCAGCGTAAACAGAATGTTAACAACACCCATAAACACAGTGAGCCACATTGGGTTGTCGAATCCGCAAGAAGCGAAAATACGAGGTGCAAAATAGAGCACGGCGTTGATTCCCACTGCCTGCTGGAACACAGAAAGCATTATTCCTACAAAGATAACCACCCAGCCGTAAGACAAGAGTTTCTCGGTCTTCTCGGTAGCGGTATTCTTTATGTCCTGAAGAATCTCGGCAGCCTTGTCGCTTCCGTTGATGCGCGAAAGCACATGCAGCGCCTTGTCGTCGTTGCCCATAAGAGCTAGATAGCGAGGAGTCTCTGGAACAAAGCAGACCAAAAGGGCGAACAATCCGGCAGGAACAGCCTCGCTTACAAACATGTAGCGCCATCCCACGGTTATACACCATTCGGCCTCGCCGCCGTTTACAATCTTGTAGACATTCTCGCCCATCTGCTCAACAACAGGAGCAATATGGTCGCCAAGAATAACGAGATTTACGAAATACACAACCAGCTGACCGAAGATGATGGCAAACTGGTTCCACGAAACCAATGTACCGCGAATGTTAGACGGAGCAACCTCGGCAATATACATAGGACACACCGCCGATGCCAAGCCCACACCTACACCGCCAAGCACACGGTAAAAGTTGAATGCCCAGAGTAGTGAGTAAGTTGGTTTTCCGTATTCGAAAAACAAAAACTCCGGATAGTACGAGCCGAGAGCCGAGAGAAAAAAGAGTACGCCTGCGAGAATAAGCGACTTCTTTCGTCCGAAGTTCGAAGCCAGATATCCGGAAACGGCACTTCCGATGATACAGCCAATGAGGGCACTCGATGATGAGATGCCGTGCCAGAAATCGGTATAAACAAAATCCTGAGCACCAAGGAAGAAAGCCTGCAAGCCCTTCTCGGCACCAGAAATAACGGCTGTATCGTATCCAAACAATAAACCTCCCAGCACTGCCACGAGGACAATGCTGAAGAGGTATGATTTACTTCCTTTATCTTGCATAATAAAGTAATGGTAGGATTAAAGGTTACAGTATTGGTTCGATTAGCAGTACATGTTTACGATAGCCTCGTAAAGCTCCTGCTTACCGCTTGTCTGCTTAGGCTCACCGTTCTGCTTAGCATAAGCAACGATGTCCTCAAGGCTCAACTTGCCTTCCTCGAACTCCTTACCCTTGCCGCTGTCGAATGAAGCGTAGCGCTCAGCAACCATCTTCTTGATTGGAGAGTTCTCCAAAAGGTCTGCTGCGTTCTCAAGAGCGCGAGCCATTGCATCCATACCAGCGATGTGTGCGATGAAGATATCCTCAAGGTCAGTTGAGTTACGACGAGTCTTAGCGTCGAAGTTTGTACCACCGTTGCCAAGACCACCGTTGCGGATAATCTGCATCATAGCCTGAATAAGCTCGAAGTTGTCGATAGGGAACTGGTCAGTATCCCAACCGTTCTGGTAGTCACCGCGGTTAGCGTCGATAGAGCCAAGCATACCGTTATCAACAGCAGCAGCCAACTCGTGCTCGAATGTGTGACCAGCCAAAGTAGCGTGGTTAACCTCGATGTTTACCTTGAAGTCCTTGTCAAGACCGTGAGCCTTCAAGAAACCACAAACAGTCTCAGTATCAACATCATACTGATGCTTTGATGGCTCCATTGGCTTTGGCTCGATAAGGAATGTACCAGTAAAGCCCTTTGAACGAGCGTAGTCGCGAGCCTTAGTAAGCATAGTTGCCATGTGCTCCTTCTCACGCTTCATATCTGTGTTAAGAAGGCTCATATAACCCTCGCGGCCACCCCAGAATACGTAGTTTGTACCGCCAAGCTCGATAGTTGCGTCGATAGCGTTCTTAATCTGAACACAAGCGCGAGCAACAACGTCGAAGTCAGGGTTTGTAGAAGCACCGTTCATATAGCGCTTGTTGCCGAATACGTTAGCAGTACCCCAAAGAAGCTTCTTGCCAGTAGCAGCCTGCTTCTCCTTAATATAAGCAACTATAGCCTTCATGTTAGCCTCATACTCCTCGATAGTTGCAGCCTCCTCAACGAGGTCTACATCGTGGAAACAGTAGTACTCGATGCCAAGCTTCTCCATAATCTCGAAACCTGCATCAGCCTTATTCTTAGCAACTTCCAAAGCGTTTGCACCTTCGTTCCAAGGGAAAGTCTTAGTACCGCCACCGAACTGGTCTGCGCCCTCAGCGCACAAAGTGTGCCACCAAGCCATAGCGAACTTCAACCAATCCTTCATCTTCTTACCCATGATGACCTTCTCTGCATCATAATAACGGTAAGCCATTGGATTCTTACTGTCCTTACCCTCGAACTGGATTTTTTTCACGCCAGGAAAATACTCTTTTGCCATGATATTAAAAATTTAAAAAAGTTAAAATATTTTTGTTAATTACTTCTGATTCCTTTATTTGATTGCCTTCTCAAGACGTTCCTTCCAGAGCTCGTATGCATCGGTGTACTGCATGATGTTTGCTGTATCAGGCTCGATAACTGCAAGTTTCTCGAGAGTTGAGAATGCCTCCTTGTTGTCCTTGTAGATGCCTGCGCCGATACCAGCACCCTTGGCTGCACCAACAGAGCCGTCGGTCTCGTAAAGCTCGATTGTAGCACCGCTCACAGATGCCAAAGTGTTACGGAAGATTGGGCTGAGGAACATGTTTGCCTTTCCTGCATGAATCTTGCTGATGTTCATGCCCATATCCTTCATGATGTTCATTCCGTAGTTGAATGCAAACACGATGCCTTCCTGAGCTGCGCGAAGCAAGTGCTGCTTGCCGTGAGAGTTGAAGTTTACGCCGTAGATTGTTGAGCCAACCTCCTTGTTCTCGAGCATACGCTCTGCACCGTTACCGAAAGGAAGAATGCTTACGCCTGCGCTACCGATTGGAGCTGTCTCGGCAAGAGCGTTCATATCGGCATAAGATATGCCCTCTGGAGCAACCGTGCGGCGGCACCATGAGTTGAGGATACCTGTACCGTTGATGCAAAGCAGAACGCCAAGACGAACCTGCTCGGCAGTATGGTTAACGTGTGCGAATGTGTTTACGCGTGATTTCTTGTCGTAGTTTACGTCGCCAAGAACGCCGTAAACAACGCCCGATGTACCGGCTGTTGAAGCAATCTCGCCCGGATTGAACACGTTGAGCGAAAGAGCATTGTTAGGCTGGTCGCCGGCGCGGTATGTTACAGGAATGCCCTCTGCCAAGCCAAGTTCAGCAGCTGCTGCAGCTGTTACATGACCGCTATCGCTGAATGTCGGGCGGATTGTAGGGATTACAGTCTCGCCAATTCCGTAGTACTGAAGAAGGAAGTCGGCAACCTGATTGTTCTTGAAATCCCAGAGCATACCCTCGCTAAGACCTGATATTGTTGTAGAAGTCTCGCCAGTGAGTCGCATTGCGATGTAGTCGCCCGGAAGCATCATCTTGTCTACCTGAGCAAAAACTTCAGGCTCGTTCTCCTTTACCCAAGCAAGCTTTGCTGCTGTAAAGTTGCCCGGAGAGTTAAGCAGATGACCAAGGCACTGCTCTGCTCCAAGGTCGAGGAACGCACGCTCACCGTAAGGAACGGCACGAGAGTCGCACCAGATGATGGCAGGACGAAGAACTTCCTTGTTCTTGTCAACACAAACAAGTCCGTGCATCTGATAAGAGATACCGATTGCTGCGATGTCCTTTGGATTTGCACCACTCTCCTGAAGAATCTGCTTTGTGCTTAGTTTCAGATTCTCCCACCACATTGCAGGCTTCTGCTCAGCCCATCCAGCCTTTACGGCAATAATCTCTGCCTCGTTCTTTGGGAAGAAGGCTGTTGAAACACACTTGCCAGTCTGAGCATCAACCAACGATGCCTTTACTGACGAACTACCTATATCATATCCTAATAGATACATAGCTAAAATGTCTTTTTGTTAATATCGTTATACCTTACTATTTAAATCGAACCTCTTAGGCGCTTGTACACCACCCTATCGAACTTGTACAGATGAGCGGCGCGGTGCGGTACATCCTTTTCCAACTCGTCGAGTTGCACGATGTACTTCAGATTTGTCATCTTCTTGTGGAAGTTGCGGATGTCGAGCTTCTCGCCGTGGATTGTTTCGTAAACCGCACGCAACTGAAGCATTGTGAACTTGCGTGGCAGAATCTCGAATACTATCGAAGGCTGGACTTCAACATCGCGGCGTATTTTTCGTATAGCATCGGTAACAATCTGCCGGTGGTCGAATGCCAAATCTATGTCGTCGAGTTTCGAGACCGGCATCCATGTTGCCTGATACGTCTCGGTTAACTGTCGGAATTTTTTCTGTCTCACAAAAGCAATATACGATATAGAAACGATACGCTCCGGAGTCGAAGCCAAGCCGTGAGTCCGTTCGAGCCACTGCACATCTTCGGCGCGGCGAAGGCGGTCAATCTCACCATAAGCGCGGAACTGCTCGAGGCTTACATACTTGAGTCCGGTGCAATCGACAAGCACTCTTTTTGCGGCATCGTCGAGGCTCTCGTCCATGTAAATAGGGCTGCCGGGTAGTTTGTACGGTGAATAAGCCTTTTCATCACCCGCCTGCAATCGTTTTATCAGCAGGACGTTTAGTTCCTTGTCATCAAAACCTATAACCACGCAGTCAACCGAAACGTTAACATTTAGGCTATGGTTTATTTTCGCGCTTTCCTTGTTCACTTCTATATTACTGATTTGATTAGACGGTGCAAATATATCTGATAAATTCAGCAAAAACAAACTTTTTAACTTTTTTTTACAATGTTATAAAACACTTATTTTCAATTTTTTAAAACTTGTACTTTTTACAATAACAAAACATTCTGCTTATTGTAACAAGTACAACATGTTATCTTACAGTATTTTGCGCCATCCTGAGAGGGTGGTTATTGTACGTTTTACAGTATCAGACAAGTCGTTCGGAGAAAGCGTTTTTCAGCCGTATTTTCCAACTTCGGAAAGCCTTCTGCCAAGCCGTGATTCGTGACAGACTTGCTTTATATCAATTTTTGTTTTATATTTGCATCTGATTTTTATTAACTAACTTTTATTTTAGTAACAAAAACCATGACCTTTATTAACTCACTACTTGGCAGAAGCATCGCAGCAGGATGTCTGTCTGCCTTCATCGCCATTTCGGCAACAGCACAGGAAATAAGAGCGATTGAAAAATCGGTCTACGACAACGTTCCTTTCGAGATGGAACAGGTTAAGACCGTTTCATTTCCAGATTACAAAGTAAACATCAAGGATTTTGGAGCGGTGGCAGATGGAACGACTCTCTGCACCGAGGCGATAAACAAAGCCATCAGAGACGTAAACAAGCATGGTGGCGGCGTGGTGGTGATTCCTACCGGAATGTGGCTCACCGGCCCTATCGAGATGCTTAGCAACGTAAACCTCTACACCGAGCAGAATGCGATGGTTCTGTTTACCGGCGACCACACAAAATACGAGGTGGTTGAGACGATTTTCGAAGGAATAAAGACTTTCCGCTGCCAGTCGCCAATCTTTGCCAAAGATGCTGAGAACATAGCCATAACCGGCAAGGGAATATTCGACGGCAACGGCTGGACTTGGAGAGCCGTAAAGAAAAGCAAACTCACCGAGAGCGAATGGAAGAAAATCAAGGCGAGAAAATACGGCTACATTCAAGAAGACCGCCAGTGGTTTCCGAGCGAGGCTTCGTACAAGGGATATAAGATGTGTACAAACTTCAACAATCCCGACGGTCTGAAGACTAAAGCAGAATGGGAAGCCATCAGAGACTGGTTGCGCCCTGTTTTGGTAGATTTTGTAGGCTGCAAGCGCGTTCTATTCCAAGACGCAACATTCAGAAACTCACCAAGTTGGTGTCTGCATCCAATGATGTGCCAAGACGTGATTCTGAACAATGTTACCGTCTACAATCCGTGGAATGCTCAGAACGGCGACGCGCTCGACCTTGAATCGTGCGACCGTGCTCTTATTCTGAACAGCACTTTCGATGCCGGCGACGATGCCATCTGCATAAAATCAGGAAAGGATGCCGAGGGACGCAAGCGCAACGCTCCATGCAAGAACGTCATAGCCAAAAACAACACGGTTTATCACGGTCACGGCGGATTTGTTGTAGGCAGCGAGATGAGCGGCGGTGCATACAACATTTTGATTGAGAACAGCACATTCATCGGCACAGACATCGGTCTGCGCTTCAAGAGCACGAGAGGTCGTGGCGGTGTGGTAAGAAACATCTACTGCCGCAACATCAATATGTTCGAGATTGCCGGTGAGAACATCATCTTCAACCTTTATTACGGCGGAAAAGACCCGCTATCGGCTGGCAATGGCGAGACAACGAACGAGGCTGTTCCAGAGGTGAACGAAGGCACTCCCTGCTTCCGCGACATCTACATCAGCAACATAATCTGCCACGGCGGAAACCGTGCATTCTTCTTCAACGGTCTGCCAGAGATGCCAATCAACAACATCAATCTTGACAACGTGAAGATTATCGACGCTCAGAGAAGTGCAGAAATCTGCCAAGGCGAGAACATCAGTATAAATAATGTAACGGTTACGACAAAAGACGGCTCGCCAGCCATAAAGATAAAAAATGCCACTAACGTGAAGGTTAATGGCAAGAATATTAAAAAGATTGATTCGAAAGGAAAGGAATTGTAGAAACGTAAAAAGGCTGTCAGAAAACGACAGCCTTTTTACGTTTCTATTTCGATATTATTGCTTTTTGAATAAAAAATAAAGATCGTATTCGACGCATGGAATCCGTCCTTTTGTAATCTTTGTTTTTCCACAAAAATTGCAATAACGCGGACAAAGATAGCAATTTTACCAGACAGCAATCATTCATTATTTCACAGACAAATACGCAGGAAAAGTTACGCTGTTATAATTGCCATATTTATTACGAAGAGTTTCATAATCGGCAATCATTTCATATTTCAATTCCTTTTGTTTCCAAGGACGTAGGATTTTATCAGAAACATAGTTCCCATACATTTCAAACTCAGAAAAGCCACTTTTTTCATCCTTGTCGTAATTCTCTATTATTGCAGAAATCCAGTCACAACCATGTCTTTGTTCTATATCACCATGCAGCATTGCAAGCATTTTTTTATTAAATATCATTTTATGTGCGACATAGCTTAGCATTGAGAAATCTGTACGCCCTAACATTTTCTTTATATTATCATAATAAGGAATATGGCACTCTTCACTCATATAAAGCACAGGCTTATTTGTAGTACTCAAAAACGTATGAGGTTTCAATAATATATGATCTGCATCTATGCAAAGATAATTTTCGCATGTGCCTATTTTACCTGAAAGTTTAAGTATTTGCTGAAACAGCCATCCACTTCTATCCTTCAATTCTCCATTAACTTGTACTTTTAAGTTTATATCTTTGGGAGATAAGCCAAGAACCTCTTTTTCGTCAATATATTTAAGATTCAAATTCGCACACAAATCCAATACATTAGCATCGCGCGGTGATACTATGTATATATCCTTGATATTATTTGTCACGCACTTTCGAACGCCCTCTATACACAATGGTAATATCTTTAAATCCTTTGGAATAATAGGTATAACCACATCTATGTATTCCTCAGAAGGCTTTACTGCAGGCAACGGAAGAAGTTCAAACAAAGATATTAAATGTCTGCGAAAATCTAACTTATTCATTTCTAAATACATTTTTTACGACTACAAATATAGTTTTTCCATTTAAACCATCAAAACAAAAAGCTTTATTTGTCACTTCTATATATTTTGTACACATTATCAGAATAGACCTCTTTATAGTGTCCCTCCTTTACAAAATCTGTTGAGAACAACAAACCGCGCATATCGGTATCGCTTTTGTAAAGTACTATTACTGGCATTTTCTTCTGTTCATCATACGCATTCTTCAACAATTTATCAGGATCCGGATTTTCCCAATCTGAAATAAAAATAGCAAATGGTTTGACATTCAATGTTGAATGAATAAAAAGATCTGTAGTCAAAACAGGTTTCCCATCCACATAGTTTTTCAAACGCTCTGTGTATCTATTATATTTATCTGCATCAGAAGCATTAGTAACAACACCTATATTATCAACAATCTTGCCAGTTGTTAATATTTCAAATCTGTCTAACACGAAAAAATACGGAAACCTTGCCCATATGAAAACAGACACACATGTTGTCAATACAAATAAGAACAAAAAATAATACCTGACTTTATTTTTATATTTTTTATAGAAGAAAAATATGGTACCAACAGTTATTGGATATGCAAAACTGCCTAGGAAAGGATATATAAACGAATTTGGACTGGCACTTCCTATAGGGAACAATAAACACAGCATAAAAGCAAATACAACCCAAAAACAAGCACACTTAATTTTATCCTTAATGACAAAATACGAAACAGCAGCTAATACAGAATATGGAAGAAGATAAGAACGGTAATCAAAATATTTATAAGAATAGAAATCGAGTTTATACAAAATAAATGCAGCAAGCAAAAGAATCAGTACTTTTCCAAATAACTTACATGCAAAGACATAGTAAATAAAGAACAACAATAATCCATAATAACATAATGTGATTAAGTTTATAGAAAAGAAATGGAAAATCCTACTGCCTCCATGTGTACTCTCTTCCTTGTTGAAAAACACACAATCGATAAAATCGCAATAATATCCAAAATGGTTAAAACACAACAAAAGCACAACACAAGCTACCAAGCCTACAAAATAACCAGAACAGAAAAAAACAACTGGTTTCTTGCTTGACTGTATCAACTCTCCGAATCTCTGATTATTGCAGCAATAATAATACAAAGGTATAAGGAAAACGAACAATGAGTCAAGAACATTAGGCAATCGAACCAATACATTTATTGCGAGCAAGAAAGAAGACAAAAACACATATCTGTTATTCCTACTTTTTAGACCATTATACAACAGCAACATTGAAAATGATATAAAAAAAACAGAATATCCATTATAAGAGAATTCCGAGAAGGCGGGACTCTGTGTCAATGCAGCAAAAAGTAATCCTACCAAAACAGCAATACTTTCAAATGTCTTTCTAAGAAGAAAAAATACTATTGCGTATATGCCACAATCCATAAAGAACTGCAGCACACGCAATTGCAAAAGACTTCCGTCTGTAAAAAAATTTGAAGTTATAAAACTAAGCCAACATCCGAAACATACAAAAACGCTTCGCGGATACTCGTATATATACTTTGTTCCTGCCTCATAAAAGAAGCAATCGTTTCCATGTCCGTGATTATCAAAATAAGGCAATCCGATATATATCTGTGAGAAACGGACTACTACAATCAACAGCACCAGCAATACTGCAAGTGCCTGCTTAATTGTAACACGTTCTCCAAACAACCCGTTTATTTTTTGACTAAATTCAGACATAGAATAATATATTTAAAACATCTTCTCAATCTCGCTACACTTCTTTATTACCAAAACGCGCTTGCCGTCGGGCGTGAGGTTTGGCATTGTAGAGACGAAAAGGGTTGAAACGAGTTCGTGCATCTCGTACGGAGTGAGGAACTGCCCAACTGGAATTGCAGCACGATTTGCCAACTTGACTGCCAGTTGCTCGCGGACCTCTTCTTTCACATCCTTGCTTTTTTCGAGAGCCGTATGAATTAGCTCCTGAATCATTCCGGCGGCATCGAGACCTTCCATGTCGGCTGGAATTCCGGCGATGGAGAAACTGCCTCCGCCAAGATTGTTTATCTCGAAGCCTAGAATCTCGATATCGTCGATGATGCTTTCGAGCACCACAGCCTCGGATGCCGAAACACGAAGCATCTCGGGGAAGATGAGTTTCTGAGTGGCACTTTTGCGCGTTTCGAACTGGTTCATCAGATGGTCGAAAATGATTCGGGCACTGGCTCTGTGCTGGTCTATAATCATTATTCCGCCACTCGTTGGAGTGATGATGTACTGTCCCTGAATCTGAAGATAATCGGCCGAGGCAGCTTCGCTCTTCGTCTCCTTCTGCACCGAAGCGACTGTGTCTGGCTCGTCCTCCTCGTTCATTGCCGAGCGGAAGGTCTGCTCCTCTTGCGAGAAAAGCTGCGCATCCATCTGAGGCTCATCGAAATTAAGGTCTACCGTCTCGCCCTTCTCGAAGCCGTTGTAGAGCGGTTCCCAGTCGGGAACAGACTTACGGTTTGACGATGAGCTGCCGAACGATGGCGCAGATGCCGGCTTAGACATTGCATCGAACGGATTGTAATTAGGGTCGAAATCGACAGTCGGAACGCTTATGGCATCACCGCCCATCAGCGGAACGATATCGACATTGCCCTCCTGGTCAAAATCGATGCTCGGCGCAGCGTTGAACTTTCCAAGACTCTCCTTCACGGCAGCGGCTATAATCTGCCAAATGGCCTGCTCGTTTTCAAATTTTATCTCGGTCTTCGTTGGATGAATGTTCACATCAATATTTTCCGGCTCGACCTCGAATTCGAGGAAGTAAGGCACTTGCTCACCCTGCGGAACAAGACGTTCGTAAGCCTCGGTTACCGCCTTGTGGAAGTACGGATGGCGCATGTATCTGCCGTTAACGAAGAAGAACTGATGCGCGCCTTTCTTCTTGGCAGCCTCGGGAAGTCCGACGTAGCCCTTAATCTTTACGAGCGACGTCTCAACCTCGACTGGCAGCAGCTGCTGGTTTATCTTCTTTCCGAACAGAGCCGTTATGCGCTGGCGGAAAGTTGAGACTGGCAGACGGTACATCTCGCTCTCGTTGCTGTAGAGCGAGAATCCTACTTCGGGATGGACGAGGACGATGCGCTCGAACTCCTGAAGGATGTTGTTCATCTCTACCTGATTGCTTTTCAAGAACTTACGGCGAGCCGGAATATTAAAGAAAAGATTCCTTACGCAGAAGTTACTGCCCTCGGCGCAGTTTGTAGGCTCCTGATGTTCGAGCATTCCGCCCGATATAACTATCTGAGTGCCAAGTTCGTCGTCGGCGCGACGCGTCTTCAGCTCAACCTGCGACACGGCGGCTATTGATGCCAACGCCTCGCCACGGAATCCCATGGTGTGAAGGTTGAACAAATCCTCTGCCTTGCGTATCTTCGAAGTGGCATGACGCTCGAACGACATTCGTGCATCCGTTTCAGACATGCCCTTTCCATCATCAATAATCTGGATGCTGGTGCGTCCGGCATCCATAATCAAAACATCTATCTGGGTTGCTCCGGCATCGAGCGCGTTCTCGACAAGCTCCTTTACGACCGACGACGGACGCTGAACAACCTCTCCCGCAGCAATCTGGTTAGCAACCGAATCGGGAAGCAACTTAATTATATCGGCCATGACGTGTAGTTAAAACGAAAATTTTCCGGTCATCAAATAATGAAGAATGAATATAGCAATGGCAAGCAGCACAAGAAGTGTCTGGAAACTCAGGTGACGTTTCTTGTACTTTTTCAAGTGCTTGGTATGCTCCGAGAACTTGCCGCGCAAATCCTCTGGCTTGAACTCCTTTGGAGGCAGCATTCCGAGGTCGCGCTTGGCGTTCTCCTCAATCTGCTTCAGTTTCTCCTTACGCTCGTCTACATAGATGTAGTTGTGTTGAAAGCCGCGTGGCTTTCGTGCGTTGAACATAAAAAATCCCATAATCTCTATTCCTCCTTAGTTTTGTTTTTTTTCTTCAGTTTCTGTAGCGGTGCAGAGCGACGGTTCTGAATAACGAGTTCCTGCTCTTTCTTTTTTCCGCGCCAGTTAAAAATGTCGTCCTTGTCGGTAGGGCGAATATAGTCGAACCACGCAAACCCATCGAGATAGCGTTTATTCTCGGGAGCCTGATCGAGCGGATACAGAACGCCGCTCGACTGCGGACTCATTATAATCTTTTGCAGTTTGTTTTCCTTGATGAAGAGGCTCAACTTGCTCGTCTCGGCATAGTTAAGACCGATTATCAGACTATCGTCGTCGAGCGGATAGTAGATTGAGCGCACGTTGTTCAGTACATCAGCCTGATGCATCTTTCCGTCGGTGAAGAAAGCCTTCATCTCCTTGCCCGAGACCTGATTGTAGTGCGTGCTGTCCATCATCTCGATGCTCATTGCCTGACGCTGAACGTGAGCCCAGTCGATGGTGCTGTCGCGCATATACACCGATATTTCCTCGCCAACGAGCTGCTGATTGTTGTTCCACACAATAGGGTTGTTGTACATCGTCATGCAGCTGTCTTTCGAATTGAAGACCAGCGAGTCGCATACCGCCTGAACATCTTTTCTGAAGGCGCGGACCTTGTGATAGGCGTGCATCTTACGGTAAGCCGAATCGGTCTCGATGTTAAAAGTCTGAAGTCTGAACGTATCGGCGTGCATGTAGAGCGTATCTGGTCCTTGCGAGAAATCTATTGCCACCGCGCTGTCGTATGCCACGGCATAGCCTGTCTTTTCGTTGTAGTAGCAGTAATTTCCGGTGAATCCGTTCTTGTTAACCGTATCGGTGTAGACGATGTTGCGGAATGCCTTGCCCACGCCTGTCTTGCGGTCGTAGAAGAGGCTGTCGCCAATGAGGGACTTTCCGTCGTTGTTGCTCAACTGCGAACGGCCGAACATTCGGGCACGGTCGCTGCGCGTGTCGTAGAATCCAAGTTCGGAATAGATGTGATTATCATCGCTGTAAATATCCGACGGACCGACGATGTTGGCAATGCCGTTGGTTGTGTTGTAGCGCAGAGTGTCGGACGTAAGCGTGTATTTTGGATTCACGAGTTTTACATGATAGTTGAACGTGGCCATCTTTGTACCCGTGTTGTACTCGCCCCATTCTGATGTAAGTACGTTGTCGCCGTCAATCATCGTTCCGCCATTCATGAAATAGCCGAGATTGTAGATGCGGTCGTAGTCGAGGCTGTCGGTGGTGAGCGTCGTCGTCTTGTGGCGGAGCTTTACGTCCTCGCGAAGTTGTGCAAGCTGCTCCTCTCCGTCGTAGTAGAGATGCTTTCCGCGAAGCGAGAGCGTGTCGCCCTGCTTCATGCGCACGTTGCCGAATGCCTCGAACGAGTTTGAAGCCTCGTAGTAGCACGCGCTGTCGCAATACATATACATCGTGCCGTGGCGGAACGCTACGTTTCCGCGCAGAATCTGTGCCTCCGGATTCTGGAACTTGTTGTAAAACAGTTCGTCGGAATGAATCAGATACACCTTTTTGTCGTCTGCGCCCTGCGCCGCCGTTTTTTTCTTCTTGGGCACGAAAGTCGATGTGCCAGCCAGAAGACTAATACCAAACAAGCACAGAATACCAAAAATTAGCATTCTGTGCCCGTAGAAATATCTGTCTATTCTGTATTTCATTATTTAATCCAACCAGAATACTTGAAGTTACAGTTTTTGAAGTCGTCGTTAATTCTGACGTATGTATTCTTCAGTTTGTCCTTTATCCATTGCTCGAGTTTCTCCTCGCGCTTCTTCTCAACAACAACGTCCTTCAGACGCTGAAAATCATCCTTCAGGGTTGCCTTATGTCCGTTTATACGCTGACGAAGTTTGACGATGGCGCAGACTTCCTTTCCCTTGCTGTTTACCATTGTGAAAGCCTTAGAAATCTCGCCAACCTGCATTTTGTCAACAACCTTTGCAATCTCGGCAGGAAGGTCTTGCATCTCGAACTTAGGAGTGCCGTCCTTCGGATTAGCCATCAGACCGCGGTTGTTTCGTGTGTCCTTGTCAGCAGAAAGAGCCGCTGCAGCCTCCTCGAATGGGAACTTCTCGTTGCGGATGTCGTCGGCAATGCTGTCGAGACGTGCGATGCCTGCCTCAAGGTCGGCAGAAGCCACTCTCGGTTTGCGCAAGATGTGGCGAGTGTTTATTTTGTCGCCTCGTTTCTCGATAAGCTGTATAATATGGAATCCGAATTCAGACTCTACAATCTTCGAAACCTTCTTTGGGTCGGTAAGGTTGAATGCCACGTTGGCATATTCAGGAACAAGCTCGCCACGTCCCATGAAACCAAGTTCGCCGCCGCGACGTGCCGATGCCTGGTCTTCTGAATAAAGCAAGGCAAGAGTTGAGAATGATGTCTCGCCCTTGTTCACGCGGTCGGTATAGTTTCTCATCTCGTCCTTTATGCGGTCAATCTCAGTCTGCGGAATGCGAGGCTGGAGAGTGAGAATCTGCACCTCGACAGTTGTCGGAACGTAAGGCACGCTGTCTTGCGGAATGTTGGCGAAGTAGCGGCGCACCTCGGCAGGTGTTAGTTTGATGTCGCCCACAAGCTGCTGCTGCATCTTCTGCACCGTGAGTCCGTCCTTTATGTTGTCGTGCAGCTGCTCACGAATCTGAGTAGAAGGTTTGTTGAAGTATTCCTCCATCTTCTCCTTCGAGCCAATCTGCTGTATGTACCAGTTCATCTGCTGTTCAACCCTCTGCTGAACTTCGCTTTCAGTGACCTCGATACTATCGATAGCCGCCTGATGCAGGTAAAGTTTCTGGATAGCCATCTGTTCAGGTATCACGCAGTCTGGGTCGCCATCCCACTTCTGTCCTTCGTACTGGGCTCTGAGACGTTCTGCCTCGATGTCAGATTTCAGGATAGCCTCATCACCAACAACCCATACGACCTCATCAATTACATTTTTTTGAGCATTTGCTGATACGCCGGCAAAAGCCAATGCCACGCAGAGCAAATATTTCAAGTCAAATATTTTACGCATTTTTATTACTATAAATAAATCTTCGGTGCGAAGATAATACAAAAAAAATTATTTCAATGATTATTAACGGTTTTTAAAGCTTCTTGTTTTATTTCAACCGGATATTTTTTTCTCAGAGCATCAATCCAGCCCTCTTCGAGCACTTTCTGATAGTCTTTTACCAGTTGAGACTTGACATCGCGATAGCTTTCGGGCTGAGCAATCTTACGTCCAACCACAACCACCTCGGGATAGGTTTCGTACTTCTTCAGTTCAGCATTTTTCTGTTTGAAGATGGCATTGTCGACCGACTGATGGTCGCCTTGTCTGAAGATGCCCTTCTCTACCCTGCACAGTTTCTCGGAAGGCGTGTTTATCTGCGTCTCGATGATGTTCTCCCATCGGTCTTCGGGCTGCTTTTTCAAAGCCTCTCTGACACGCTTTGCCACCTCCTTGTCGGTGCAATGCACAACCATGCCCTTGAATCGCGGCGAAACCCACAGATACTCGCTCTCGTGCAGGCGATAGAAATGGTCGAGCGCGCCCTCGTCGGCGGCAGCCTTGTCCCACACCTCGCGCTGCGAAGCCTCGAAGAGCAAGAGTCCTTCGCGATATTCCTGAATAAGATATTTCAGGTTGATGTCGCGCGCCGTCTGCTCGTCGGTGAGTTGCTGCATAACCTGCTCGGCAGTAAGGGTATAGCCCGATGTCTGAACAATCTGGTTTATGCGGGCATCGGCTCCTTGGTCGGCAAGTCCGCCGGCAAGCATCTTTGCTATGAGCGACGAGCGCAACTGCGAATACGGTTCAAGATGCTTGAAGCCAATCTTCTTCACGATGTGAAAGCCGAGAGGCGTTACAAACACACGCGAAAGTTGCCCGTTGGTCATGGCATAAGCCACCTCCTCGAACTCCTTTAGCGTGCGATACTTGCCAAACCACGGAAGCTCGCCGCCGTTGGCCGCGCTTGCCGCATCTTGCGAATAGCGTCGTGCCATCTGCGCGAAATCTGCTCCGCGCAGCAATGCCTGATAAATGGAATCAGCCCTGTTCTTGATAGCAACTCGCTTGGACTCAGGCTCGTTCACTCCAACCCTCAGAAGGATGTGTGCCACCTTGACCATTCCGTCGGGTTCGGTCTCGGCATAAAGGTTGTTGTAATACTCGATGGCTTTCTGCTCAGCAAAGCCTTGGTCAGCAATGAGCGGACGAATCTGCTGGTTTCGGTACATGCTGAATTCGTTGCGGAACGTAGCCAGAGTGTCGTAGCCAGCATCTTCGGCGGCAGCAACCTTCAGCTTGTAGTCGACAAACATCGGCACATAGTCCATAATAGCCTTAAGGCTGCGGATGTCGCCGTTGTTGTTTTTGTTGAACGAATACTCGAACTCCGAACGAAGCACATTCTTGCCGTTAATCCTCATCACCACAGGGTCTTGTGCCGAGAGATGGACAGAGCCCACAAGAACAAGAAAAAACAAAAGACTACTTTTCAAAGTCATTTTTTAGGTTTAAATCAATATTCGGGCGCAAATATACAAAAAAATAAGAAGAGAACATTCAATAAAAATGCATAAACCGCAAAACGAAAAGGCGAAAATTCAAAGGGCAATTTAACGGCGTAAAAAAGTATTTTTTATTTTGTTTCACAAAAAACAGCGAAGTCTGAATCTACAAGAACAGATTCAGGCTTCGCTATTTAGTTTTTGTGCTTCTCGTAAAACAAAATGGCGTTACAAATGTAGGAGGTTTTGTCGGGCACATTTTCGAGAATTTCGAAAACTTCTTCTGTTGCTCTAAAACCATAGTATTTAACGTCTTTTTTTCTTTCGTCCTGCATTTGGGCGAGTGCCGCCGCGACCGTCTTTTTTTGCCTCTGGCTCCATGTTTTCTTCTAAATTGTCTAACACATCTTTCGCTTTTTTACGATTCGACTTTCAATACCCTCTTCTTTATGTTGAGGATTAAAAGTTTTTAACATCACGCAATTATAGACCTTTCAATTCTCGGGCGAGAATAAGGCATATTTTTCATTTTCCCATTTTTTTGAATAGCCACCAACAACTTTCATAAACTTCACTTCCGGACAGTCAATGTCTTGCATATCGCCCTTTCTTAGCAATACATCGGGCTTTTCCTTTGTTTTTTCGTAAGTTGAGATTATGGCATTATAAACAGTCTTGTTCGTTCCCCAGTTTTTTGGAGAATTGTTATACAAAACCTTTTCCATTGAGACAGCGAGCATCAAATCGCAATTATTCCCTATCAGCAATGTACTTTCATGCAGTAACGGTTTTACATTCTCAATGTAATACAAAAATTCTGCTGCTTTTACAGAATCAGTATACACACTTTCCAACACTTTACAATCACCTACATCATACTTCATTTCACTTCTAGGAGAACATTCTGTAAAAGCCTTATTATAAGAAGAGAATGTTCTTACAACTATACCTATCACAATTATGACTGAACACAACAAAAAAGTAGTTTTTAAAGCTACATTCGTCTTGTTTACAAGAACAAGCGCATAAAATGCTAAAGAAGCAACGACAGAAGAGAATATATAACCTATTGAAACATAGAAATATCCATCAGAACCAAACGGTATAACAAATTGGGCTATCAGTAACAATAATGCCAAAGTTCGATATTTATCAGACATCAGAACAATTCCTAACAATGACAAAGAATTCCACATAATAAAATAACAAGGAATAATATTAGGGACAACCAAGAATGTATGGGCCGTTTTAAGAGTCAACAAAATACCAACCATAAAGAACACCCATTTATATTTAGAGTTATAGAAATACAGAAACAAAAACAATACAAAATATTTTAACAATAAAAAAAAGATTCCTGTAAACTGCTTAACATATTCAGAAAACATTGAAAATGTATTATGGGAATCGTCAGTATTTTGTGCCAAACTTATAATTCCACAAAAACCTTTATAAAAATTCAGCAAATCTCCTCGTAGGTATATTATTAACAAAAATAATATTATGCAAAATAAAAATCCGCAAACACCAAACAGTAAATATTTAAAAACACTTATACGCTTATCATTACAGTACAGAAAGACATACGATGCAAAAGCAAGATACACCACATTCGGCACACGAGCAAATATATTCAAGGCAAAGACAAAGCCGCTGAAGAAAACACATGCTTTGCTTGCTTTTTCAACAGCCTTTACCATCAACAATATCGACAAGACACAGAGTGAAGCCGACAAATCATCATAATAAAACTCAATCGGACGGTTGCACAAAACCATCAACGACATCAACGTTCCACCGACAATACAAATATTCGGTATTTTGTTTCTTAACAACCTGAAAACACAATAGAACAGAAACAGATAGTTCAGAATCTGCAAAATTCTCAATCCCAACAATTTTGCAGAAAACATTTTCAGAAACAGATTGCTTATCAAAGCCGTAAGATAGAATGGCGATGTCTTCAGGCTCGAATAGTTCATCGCACTATCCAAGTCTATCGAATATGACAAATAAAAAGCCGAATCCAAGACTGAAATTCCGTCGGTTATGAAATAAAGTTTATAGCAGATTGTATAAACAAAAATCACGAGCAATGCAAACTTGTCATTTTTGTTTATGCAATCAGCAATGCCTTGGAAAAATGCCAATGGGACTTTCAAAAACTTTGTCATTTATCAATCTGTTTTTTATTTAAAAGATTCTTTCGGTTTTATAAAGCGTAAAAAGAGGATGCATCTTTTTATACACCCTCTTTTTCTATTTTTATCAATCAGATTTATTACTGTGGACGGCTGTAGTTTGGAGCCTCGCTGGTGATGATAACCTCGTGCGGATGACTCTCGAGCATACCTGCGTTTGTGATGCGTGTGAATTTAGCATCGTGAAGCTTCTCGATGTTTGCAGCACCGCAGTAGCCCATTCCCGAACGGAGACCGCCAATCAGCTGGTAGATTACCTCCTGAACTGTGCCCTTGTAAGGAACACGACCTGCGATTCCCTCTGGAACGAGTTTCTTTACATCCTTTACGTTGCCTTGGAAGTAGCGGTCCTTAGAACCGTTCTCCATTGCCTCGAGCGAGCCCATACCTCGGTATGACTTGAACTTACGACCGTTGAAGATGATTGTGTCGCCCGGACTCTCCTCTGTACCAGCAACGAGCGAGCCAATCATTACGCAATATCCGCCGGCTGCAAGAGCCTTGACGATATCGCCTGAATAGCGCAGACCACCATCGGCAATCAACGGAACATCTGTGCCTTTCAGAGCCTGAGCCACATCGTAAACGGCTGTAAGCTGAGGAACTCCGACACCGGCAACGACACGGGTTGTACAGATTGAACCCGGACCGATACCTACCTTAACGCCATCGGCTCCAGCCTCAACCAAACACTTGGCAGCCTCGCCTGTGGCTACGTTACCTACTACTATATCAACATTTGGGAACAAGCGCTTTGCCTCTTTCAGCTTCTCGATTACCGACTTTGAATGACCGTGAGCCGTATCGATAACGATTGCATCGACGCCTGCATCGACCAAAGCCTTCATGCGGTCGAAAGTATCGGCTGTTACGCCAACGCCTGCTGCCACGCGAAGACGGCCTTTGGCATCCTTGCACGCCATTGGCTTGTCCTTAGCCTTTGTAATGTCCTTGTAAGTGATATGACCTATCAACTTACCATCATTGTCAACCACAGGAAGTTTCTCAATCTTGTGCTCCTGAAGGATTGTAGCGGCAGCCTCCATGTCGGCCTGCTGATGGGTTGTGATAAGGTTGTCCTTTGACATAACCTCGTCTACAAGGCGGTCAAGATTCTTCTCGAAACGGAGGTCGCGGTTTGTTACGATTCCGACGAGTTTGTTGTTGTCATCTACCACAGGAATACCGCCGATATGATACTCAGACATGATGTCGAGGGCATCCTTTACGGTTGCACCCACCTGAATGGTTACAGGGTCGTAAATCATACCGTTTTCAGCACGCTTTACAATGGCAACCTGACGAGCCTGCTCCTCGATAGACATATTCTTGTGGATAACGCCGATACCGCCCTCGCGAGCAATGGCAATAGCCATCTTTGCCTCGGTAACAGTATCCATAGCGGCTGTTACGAAAGGAATCTTAAGCTCAATGTTACGTGAAAAACGTGTTGAAAGTTCAACTGTTTTCGGAAGGACTTCCGAATAGGCTGGGATTAACAAAACATCGTCGAATGTTAATCCATCCATTACAATCTTATCTGCAATAAATGATGACATAAATAGTAAGTATAAAATTTATTGCGCGCAAAATTAGTGATAATTTTTCAAACAGATGGCATAAATCGACTAAATATTTTCTGAGCTATTAAACTTTTCGGGATTTTCTTCGAAACAGTAGCCGAAGCCCTGACGGCTCACCACGTTTTGCGAATACTGCCCGAGTTTCTTGCGAATTCGCGCGATGTTTACATTTATGGTGCGCTCGGTAACCACAACGCCCTCCCATATTTCAGCCATAAGTTGCTGGCGCGACACTACATTTCCGCGGTTTGCAAGAAGTTTGCAGAGAAGGGCGAACTCGGTTCGTGTGAAGCTTACCTGAACGCCATCGACCGTCACCGTCTTCTTGTCGATGTTTACCTGAAGTCCGCGATACGACAGAAGTCTTTTTCCGAGGCGCGCCTCAACGACGTTCATCACATAGTCGCCCAAACGTTCGCAGTCCGAAACAATCTCCTCGAAGTTTGAGCTGATGAAATATGAGTAGTGACGCACATCTACGTTGCGGATGCTTTCGGCTTTCAGGCGGTCGCGCATGGCATTGATGTCGTGCTCAATCTCTTGCGAGGTTTCGATTGAGAGTTCACTACGGCGACCGTTTATCACCACCATCATCTGCGTAAGCGATTCGTTTACGAGGGCGAACATCTCGTGCAGGCTGGCATACTGCTGCGG